>JBKBJB010000009.1:0-12754 GCA_046294055.1 Caldimicrobium sp. | reverse complement strand
GAAAATTTTTTCTTTAGCTAATCCAGAGGAAAAAATAGTTGATCCACATCTTTGGTTTGATTTAAATAGAATTGAAAGGCTTTTAAAGAGCTATTTATCTCATCCAAAGGTTCAGGAAAAACCTTATTATGAGAAGGCAAAATTTCGTGTTGAGCAATTTTTATCAAAGTTAAGAGAAATTCAAAAAGGTTATACGGCTCTTTCTTCATGTAAAGAGAAGCAATTTTATAGTATCGGACATCAAGTTTTCTATTATCTTTTTAAAGATACGGGGATTAAAGAGATTTCACTAATTAAGGGAACACACCATGGGGAAATTTCAACTAAGAGACTAAAAGAGATAATAGTTGAGGCTCAAAGAAAACAAATTAAAAATATACTTCTTGCAGAAAGAGAATTCGTCAAGTATAAAGATTTTTTTATAAAAGAAGGCTTCCAGGTTTATGAAGTTTGGACAGGTGATTATGATATGCCAGGCACCTTTATAGAATTAATGCAAAAGAATTTGGAAACATTTAAAATTATATTAAATTGCCGTTAAGGAGTAAAATTTTATGCGCACAGCTTTAAAACTAAAGATTATATTAGTAATAGTATTAACCATTTTTGCAGGTATTTTATTTCTTCCCACTTTTATTTCAGACCTACCCACTTGGTTTTATAAATATATTCATAAAGGCAGGTTAAAGCTTGGATTGGATCTAAAAGGTGGAGTACATTTAGTATTAAAGCCAGATTTAGAAAAGGCGCTACAAAATCAATTTGAGAATGTTTTAAGAGATCTGTTTCAGGAGCTTGCTAAAAAAGAGATAATTTTTGAGAAAGAGATTCAAGGGTTTACTCTTTATTTAAAATTAGAAAACACAGAAGACGGAAAAATTTTAAAAGAAGAGGTACTACCTAAATTTAAAGAGCTAACCCTTATCAGTGAAAAGAGAGAAGATAAAAAAATTATTTATCTTTTAGAGCTCTCTGAGGAGAGGCAAAATTTTATTAGAGATAACTTAGTGAATCAGTTGGTTGAGGTCTTAAGAAATAGGATAGATCAATTTGGAGTGGCAGAACCTATAATTACTAAACAAGGGAAAGATAAAGTTGTAATTCAATTGCCAGGTGTTAAGGATCCTGAGCGTGCTTTGAGAATAATTGGCCAAACAGCTCAACTGGAATTCAAACTTGTAGATGAAGAAACTATGAAAAGAATAGACCTTCCTTCAGTCCTCGCATTGATCTCAAAGGAAGGAAGGATAAAGGATCCTAACAATCTTGATGAATGGAGGAGCCAATTAAAACCTTATCTTCCACCAGACACAGAATTTTACTTTGAGATAAATAAAGATAAAGAAACAGGAAAGATTATAAAGCTCCCTCTTTTACTTAAAAGGGATACTTTACTTACTGGTGAATACATAAGAAACGCGCAGGTTAGAATAGATCCAAATTTTAATGAACCTTATGTGTGGGTTCAATTCAATGAGAGAGGAGCAAAAATTTTTGAGGCTATAACATCTGCTAATGTAGGTAAAAAATTGGCTATAGTGTTAGATGATGTTGTGAGGTCTGCCCCCGTTATTAAAGAAAAAATTACAGGAGGAGAGGCTCAAATTACAGGCTCTTTTACTATAGAAGAAGCTCAAGATTTAGCCTTAGTATTAAGAGCAGGGGCGCTACCTGCACCTGTAAAAATTCTACAAAATATAACTATTGGTCCATCCTTAGGTAGAGACTCTATAGAAAAGGGAATTAAAGCGGGCATTATTGGAGCAGCAAGTGTTATCATTTTTGCTATTCTCTATTATAAAGGCTCTGGTGCAATTGCAGTTATTGCTTTGCTCCTAAACATATATTATTTACTTTCCCTTTTATCCGCTTTTCAAGCTACTCTTACCCTTCCTGGAATTGCAGGTATAATCTTAAGCATTGGTATGGGAATTGATTCTAATGTGCTTATTTTTGAAAGAATAAGAGATGAAATTCGCCTTGGCAGAAGCTATTATTCTGCTATATTTACAGGCTATTCCAAAGCTTTTTGGACCATCTTTGATGCTCATATCACTGTGTTAATTACTGCCTTAATTCTATTTATATTTGGCACAGGACCAATAAGAGGGTTCGCTATTACCCTTTCCCTATCGATCATAGTTAATCTTTTTACTGCTATATATGTTACAAAAATATATTATGAAGTTCAATATGACAAAGGAAGAGATATCAAAATTTCCTATCTTTCTCTATTAGATAGACCTAATTTTGATTTTATGAAATGGAAAAAGGTTTTTGCTGCTCTCTCTCTGGGTTTAGTTTTAGTAGGAATATTTGGATTTGTAAGTACACTCCTGGGAAGAGCTAATCTTGGAATTGATTTCACGGGAGGTACAATTTTATATTTGCAAAGCGAAACTCTTCTCCCCTTAGATAAGATAAGAAAATCTTTAAGTGATGCAGGTTATCAGGAAATCGTTTTACAAGATGTAAAAGATCAAAAATTACTTCTATTAAAATTTAAAAGCGGAAAAGAAACCCTGACAGAAGAGGTAAATAAGATTATTCAAACTCTTAATTCTAAACATCCCGAAGCTAAGTTTCAAGTATTAGCTAAAGAAGAAATAGGAGGAATAATAAGTGAAGAATTAAAAAAGAAGGCTCTTTTTGCTATTTTTGGTTCTATTATTGGAATAATCCTTTACCTTTCTTTTAGATTTAATTTTTATTTTGCCTTAGCAGCTGGTCTTGCTACCTTACACGATGTAGTTGTGCTTTTTGCTATATTTTATCTTTTAAATTTAGAAATAAATCTACTCTTTATTACAGCTCTTCTTACCATTGCTGGCTATTCTCTTACTGACACAGTAGTTATCTTTGATAGAATAAGAGAGGTTATCTTAAGAGAAGACAAAAATCAAGATTTTGACCTCCTAATTAATCGAAGTCTAAATGAAGTTCTCTCAAGAACAGTAATTACTACGATAACCACTCTTTTTGGCTCGCTTGCTTTGTTAATTTTTGGAGGAGTAGTAATTAGAGATTTTGCCTTAGCTTTAACTTTAGGATTTATTATTGGTACTTATAGTTCTATTTTTATTGCCTCTCCCCTTTTAAAATTATTGCATAAAGGAAAGATACCAACTTTAAAAGAGAAAGAAATTTTATGAAAGTATATACTTTTAGGTTTAGAACTGAGCCATGGGAAATTAAGAAAATCTTGACAAATTCAAAAATGATGCTAACTTTAGTGAAAATTGGAAAAGGAGGGAATTTCTTTGGCAGGGATTATCGTCAGAGAGGGAGAATCCTTTGAACAGGCTTTAAAAAGGTTTAAAAGATTAGTTGAAAAGACAAAAATTCTTTCCGAACTTAAAAAAAGAGAATTTTATGAAAAGCCCGGGGTAAGAAAGAGAAAAAAAATTCAAGCGGCAAAGAAAAAACTTCTTAAAAAACTTAAAAAGCTTCAACAAAAATTAGAAGAATAGTTGAAAGATTATTTACTTTTAGATTGGGAAGAACTTAAAGCTCAGTTAATTAATTTTCTTAATACAGAAAGTGCAAAGGAATATCTTTCCACTTATACACCTCAAATAGACGCTTCTAAAGCTAAGCTTTTACAAGAAAAATCAAGATATCTTTGGGATAAGATAGAAAAGGGGGAGTCCTTTCAGATCCCCTCTCTTTTCTCTTTAAAAAAGATAATTTTTCAAGCAGAAAAAAGAAGCTTCTTCACAGAAAAAGAACTTTTTGCATTATGTCAGTGGTTGAAAACTGCTTTCAATTTGGGCTCTATTTTAGAAGATTCACCTTTTGATAACTTTAAACTTTATTCCGAAATGTTTAAATCGGTATATTTAAAAATTTTAGATATCTTAGATTTAGAAAGAGCAGAGATAAAAGATGAAGCAAGTCTTGAATTATATTTAATTAGACAGGAAAAAAAGAAATTGACTGAAGAGCTCTTAGATAAACTTGAGAAGCTAAAAGAGAAGTTTTATAAAAGTGGATATTTACAAGATAACATTTTTCTTCAAAAAGAAGGGAGATATGTGCTTCCTGTTAAACCTGAGTTCAAAAGCAAGGTTAAAGGAATTTTTCACGGTTATTCTCAAAGTGGAGCTACTATATTTATTGAACCTATAGGAATTGTTGAATTAACTAATGAATTAGAAGAGCTTGCTTGGCGAGAGGAAAAGGCGATACAGAAAATATTAAAAGAAATTTCTGAAGCAATTTTTCCGTTAAGAAAAAAACTTTTAGACTTGGAATTAGCTATCGTAGACCTTGATATATCTTTAGCTAAAGTAAAATTAGGGAGAATTTATAGAGGTATTTTTCCTGAAATTGTTTCAGGTGGTTCTATTTTTATAAAAGATGGTTTTCACCCGCTTCTTTATTTTAAAGCACTTGAAGAGGGTACTAATTTTCCAGTATCCAATGAGTTTTGCTTTAAAAAAGCCCTTCTTATTACTGGACCTAATTTTGGTGGTAAAACAGTAAGTTTAAAAACTATAGGGCTTTTAATATTTATGGGATTAAATGGATTTTTAATTCCTGCAAAGGCGGCTCAAATCCCTCTATGTCATAAAATTTTAGTTGATTTAGGAGATGAGCAAAACATTTTAGAAGGAGAATCTTCTTTTTCATCTCATCTAAAAAATTTAAAAAGGTTCCTTGAAGAAGTTGATGAGGATGTACTTGTGTTGTTAGATGAACCTGGAAGAGGTACAAATTTTGAAGAAGGTTCGGCTTTAGTGTTAGGCTGTATTGAAAAATTTTTAGAAAGAGGAGCGAAAGTGGTAGTTACTACTCATTCTCCCCTTCTTAAAGCTTATGCTTTAGAAGATTCTCGGTTTGAAATAGCTATGGTTAAAAATTATAAACTAATTTATGGATCCTTAGGTGAATCTCAGGCTTTAGAACTTGCTCAAAAAATTGGTTTCAATGAAGAAATTATTGAAAGGGCCAAAAAATATTTAAAGGAAAAATCTTTTTATGATTATTATGAAAGATATTTAGAAGAAGCTCGTAAATTGGAGGTTCTAAGAAAAGAATTGGAGTTGAAGGTTGAAGAATTGGAAAAGAAAAGAAAGGAATTAGAGGAGTTTAAGAAAAATTTAACGAAAAGCTATGCAGAAAAGTTGGAAGCTATTCAAAAGGATTGGTATACCCAATTTAATCGTTTTTTAGAAGAAATAAAAGAGGTCAAAGCTACCAAGGCACAAAAGGCTTTTACGAAATTTATTGAAGATAAATTCAACCATTTTTTTGAAAAAGGAGATGTTTTTCATGAGGGTGATAAGGTTTACATTGAAAACCTAAAGAAAAAAGGCATAATTTATAAAATTAAAGAAAAAACAGCAGAAGTACTCGTAGGTCCAATAAAAATAGAACTTCCTCTTTATCAAATACAAAAGATTGAAAATTTTTCTTCAAAAGGCGATTTTAAAAAAGCAAATTTTAAAGCTCACAATTTTGAATCCTATGGTAACCTAAAGTTATCTATGGAGAAGATTAATTTAATTGGAGAAAGTGTTGATAATGCACTTAACTTAGTAGAAAAAAAATTAAATACCTGCTTTTTACAAGGTATTAGAAAGCTTCTTATAGTTCATGGTCATGGTTCAGGGAAGTTAAGGACAGCTATAAGAGAATATTTAAAGGACCATCCTTTAGTTTCAGCTTTTCAAGAAGCCCCAATAGAAGAAGGTGGAAGCGGAGCTACTTTGGTATATCTTTACGAAAAAAATTAAATTTTAAAGACTTGACCTTTTTAAAAGCTTATGTTAAAAGTTAATTTATCTCTCTATGTCTGAAAGAACCCTTTTTGAAGAAATAAAAAATCGTTTTGAGATTGTAAGTTTTATTTCTCAATTTATTAATCTAAAAAAGGTTGGAAGAAATTTTGTAGGCTATTGTCCTTTCCATACAGAAAAAAAACCGTCTTTTACAGTGAGTCCAGAAAAACAAATCTTTAAATGTTTTGGATGTGGAGCAGCAGGTGATGTGGTAACTTTTTATATGAAATTTAAAGGGCTGGAATTTAAAGATGCCTTATATGAACTTGCTGAAAAAGCGGGCATAAAAATAGATAAATCATATTTTATAGAGAAAAAGAAAGAAAAAGAAGAAATTGAGCTAAATTTTAAAGTAGCAAAAATTTATCAAAATTTTCTCTGGAATCATCCTTCAGGAGAAAAGGCAAGGCGATATTTAAAGGAAAGAGGTCTAAGCGAAGAGACAGCAAAAACTTTTTACTTAGGTTATGCACCTGCAGAGGGAAGGGTTTTAGCAAGTCTTCTAAGAGCACAAAAAATAGACTTGGAGCGTGCATGTACGGCAGGTCTATTAAAGAAAGAACAGGAAGGTGCCTATTTAGACTTTTTTAGAGATAGGCTTCTTTTCCCTATATTTAATGAAAAAGGCGAGTGCGTAGGATTTGGAGGAAGAGCATTAAATGCAGAGGTTGAACCAAAATATTTAAATACCCCGGAGAGTTCCTTTTATAAAAAAAGTGAAATCCTCTATGGACTATTTCAAAGTAAAGATTTTATAAAAAAAGAGGGCTTGGCTATTATTGTAGAGGGTTATTTTGATTTTTTATCTCTTTGGGAAAAAGGTATAAGAAATGTTGTTGCGACCTGTGGCACTGCTCTAACCTCTCAACATGTGCAAAAACTCAATTTGTTAGCAGAAGATTTTGTGCTTTTTTTTGATGGAGATGAGGCTGGCAAGCATGCTACTGTCAAAGCTATTTCTATTATAGCAAAGGAAGGAAAGCTTCCTTGTATAATCAGTCTTTCTAATGATTTAGACCCTGATTCTTTTATTCAAAAAACTGGACTAAATAATGAAGAAATAAGAAAGGTTTTACTTAAGGAAGCCCTGATGGATACCTTTACCTTTTTAAAGGAATTTTATGCTGAAGAGATAAAAGAGAATCCACAGCAAGCCTTAAAAACATATCTTGAAATTTTTAGAGGAGTTAGCGATCCTATACTTTTAAATAAAATTTCTCGGGAAATAGCCTTTCAGTTTAATATACCAGAGACTGAAGTTTTTTTACAATTAAAGAAAGATGTTTCTTCACCATCCTTAACACCTTTAAAAGATAAAGAGCCTGAGTTCCTGGAGAGGATGAAATTAATAGCTCAATATGTTGTAAATTATCCTGAAGAGATATCTTTGCTTGAGGAAATTGGGTTGAAGGAATTATTGAATGAAGAGCCTAAAAGTTCCTACCAAGACTTTTTAGTAGAGTTTATAAAAAGACATCCAAACGGAAAAGACTTATTTTTTGTATTTAATGAGGAACATTACCAAGCAATTCTTAGCGACTTGCTTTTTGCTCCGCCTTTTAAAGATAAAAATTCAGTTTTTCAGGAAATAAAATCTTTTATTAAAAAAGAGTTGAAAAGGAGGGAACTTAAAAGAATATCTGAAAAGTTAAGGTCTTTAGAAAAAACAGGAAAAAAGGAGGAAATTGAGAACTTTTTATTTCAATTAAAAGAAAGCTTTAAGGAAGTATAGATTACAAAATATAAAAATTTTTTATGGGGGTCTACTATGAGCCTCCAGCTTAAAGAAAATTGTATTTTTGAAGAAGAATTATATTTAGTTGAAAATGAAGAAGAACTTATAAAACTTGAAGAAGAGGTTAAAAAAGTAAAACCAGATGAAGATTCATTTAAAATTTATTTGTCTCAGGTACTCAATTACCGCCTTTTAACCAAGGAAGACGAAGTTAGAATAGGGAAAACAATAGAAGAAAATGAGAGAATAATTCTTAAAGAGGTATTAAGTTATCCATCACTGGTCATTAAATTCTGCAACCTTTTTAACAAAATTGTAATAACAGAAGAATTTCATCTAATTTTTAAAGACTATGAGCTCATAGAAAGAAAAGGTGAGAAAAAAAGGGAGTGGACAAAAAAATTTTTAGATGATTTATTAGATTATTATGATTCCTATGAAAAAACAGGACAATTTGATCCATTTTTACTTGAAAAAATATTAGAGTTAATCTATGAAGTTAGACCCACTAAATATCTTTTAGAGGAATTAAGTTGTGAAATTTTACAGGTCAAAAATTTATATGAAAATTTTAAGAAAGAATTTTTAGACTTTTTTAAAAACAACAGAAGAAAGTCTTTGGAAGATTATTTTTCACCTAATGGGGGTAGAGAAGAATTTATAAAGAAAATGAGGCAAACCTTAAAGAAAGAGAAGTTAGAGGAGGCAAACCTTAGAGGATTTCAAAAATATCTAATAAATTTATATAATGCCTTGGATTTTTTTGGAAGCGATCTTAGTGAAATACTTACTTCTGCTGAAAGAATTGAAGAATCTTTTTTGCGAATCAAACGGTCAAAAGAGGAGCTTATTAATGCAAATTTGCGATTAATAATTTATATGGCAAGAAGGTATGCTCCTAAAAATGCTCTTTTGCTAGATTTAATTCAAGAAGGAAATCTTGGGTTATTAAAAGCTGTAGAAAAATTTGATTACAGGAAAGGTTTTAAGTTTTCTACTTACGCTACTTGGTGGATTAGGCAAAATATACTTAAAAATATTACAGAAAATGCTGGTACAATAAGGATACCTGTACATATTATAGAAGCTTTTAATAAAATAAATAAAATTATCTACTCAAAATTTTATCAAGAATACGGAAGAGAACCTACTATAGAGGAACTATCAAAGGAAACAGGCTATTCCATTGAGAGATTGAATTATATCTTTAAAGTTATGAAACATCCTATTTCTTTAGAAACTACTGTTGGCAATGAAGAAGAAACTACTCTCAAAGATTTTTTAGAAGATCAAAATATTTTAAGGCCCGATGAAGTCACCATTTCTGTCAATTTTTCTGAAAAGATAAGAGAAGTTTTTAAAACCCTTACTCCAAGAGAAGAAAAAATATTAAGATTAAGGTTTGGAATTGGGGAGAGACAATTTTATACCTTAGAAGAAGTAGGCCAACAGTTTGGAGTAACTAAAGAGCGCATTCGGCAAATTGAAGCCCAAGCTCTAAGGAAGCTGAAACATCCAAACAGATTAAAAATTCTTAAAAATTTTATTCACAATATATCTTCAAAATGAACCTTACTTCGGAACAAGAAGAGAAATTAATCTCATTACTCCAAAAGAAATTCCCTTTAATGTCTCGACCTTTCTTAAATTTAGCAGAGGAAATCGGTTTAGAGGAAGAGCAAGTTTTAACAATTTTAAAGAAGTGGCAAGAAGAAGGAAAACTCAGACAAATTTCAGCAATTTTTAATCCCTCTTTTTTTCAACATAGGTCTTCTCTTTTCGCTTTCAAAGTCAAGGAAGAGCAATTAACTAATGCTATTGAAATTATAAATGCTCATCCAGGGGTAAGTCATAATTATTTGAGAGATTATAGTTATAATCTCTGGTTTACTTTAGTTGTACCCCCTGGAGTAAACTTACTTAAAGAAGTTGAGAAGCTTTTTCACTTAAGTAGAGCTGAAGAGTATCTCTTCCTTCCTATTCTTAAAGTTTATAAAATTGCTGTTATTTTTCAACAGGAAAATAGCGTTTATGAGGAAGAAATATCATCCATTGAAATATCTGAGAAAAGCCCTGTAACTTTAAATTTTTCAGAAAGAGATATAGATTTTGTAAAGGTTCTACAGGAACCTTTACCCTTGACTTCTTATCCTTTTAAAGAGATAGCTAAAAAATTAAATACTTCAGAGGAAGAACTATTTTTATGGCTTGAAGAAATGAAAAAAAAGGGAGGGTTAAGAAGATTTGCTGCTCTCTTTAAGCATCAGAAGTTAGGCTTTAAAGAAAACATAATGGTTGCATGGGTGGTGCCAGAAAATCGCATAGATGAAGTGGTAAATAAATTTTCTAACTATAAATTTATTACACATTGCTACAAACGAAAAAGCTATCCACATTTTCCCTACAATCTTTATATTATGTGCCATTTTAAAAAGGATGGAGAGAAAGTCATTAAAAAATTATCACAAGAACTTAAATTGCCTGACTATTTACCTTTAAAAACAATTAAAGAACTAAAAAAAGTAAGACTCAAACTCTTTTATTAAGTTATTTGTTTCTTATTTACGTAAGAAGTCCAATATATATTGAAAAGAAATAAAAAGTATGACCACTGTTAAGATTAAGCGAATAATTTTTTGAGGTAAATATTTTTGCCATTTTGCACCTAAATACATTCCAACTAAACCACCTAAACCAAAAAGAAATCCTAATAAATAGTCTGGTCCATGTCCACCTAATGTGTAAATTATTACACCAAGAATTGAAGTCAAAAAGGTTCCAAAAAGTGTAGCTCCTGCAAAGACATAAGGAGGAATGTGAAAAAAGGCAAATAAAATAGGTGCCATCAGTGCTCCTCCACCAATACCATAGATACCTCCAATTATTCCAACGATAAAAGAAAGAAGAGTTATATAAAGAGGATTTATTCTGTAAGTATTTCCACCATATTCAAAAACCAAGGTTGAACACTTGAATAGAAGCGTTTTAGGGGGACTTGAAGAAAAACTTGTAGTTTTAGTTGAATGAAAAACTTCGTAGAGTAATTTTGCAGCTATGATAAAAAGAACTGTTCCTATTAACAGTTTGAAGTTTTTGAGACTTTCAAAAAGGGTAATACGTAAAATGTAACCTAAAATAACACCTGGAAATGTCCCGATAGTAATAAGCAGTGTGATAGGATAATAGAGTCTTTTTTCTTTCCAATAACGATAAACACCACTTGGGATGGCAATAACATTAAATAAATGGTTAGTTGCACTAACTGATGGAGAAAGATAATGAAGAATGCTCACTTGGAAAGGTAAAAGGAGAAAAGCACCACTTACTCCTGCTGTAGAACAAAATAATGCAAGAAGAAAAGAAACAAGTGGTGGTATAAAAATATAAGTTTCAATTCGAGCAATAGGAAAATAATATTTCATTAAAATCTCCCATTAAAGTTTTCCTTTATCATAGGCGTTGATATCTCTGGTAACAATCATAATACCAAGGCTCATTTTTTGGCCCGAGCTCCAATGCTTTACTATAATTTTCTTTAGCAGCAGAAAAGTGCCCTACTTGTTCGTGAGACCTACCAGCATAGTAATAGGTTATCCCTTTAAATGGGATCAGTTTTTTTGCTTTTTCAAAATAAGCTATAGCTCGTTCCCAATTTTGCAAATTAAATTCAGAAAGTCCGCAGAGAAAATGTGCAGAATATAATTCGGGATTTAGTTTTAAGGCACTAAATGCCTGCTCTCTTGCTAAGGTATAGTTATTTTCTTTTAAATAAATTCTTGAAAGATATATATAAGCTGGCACATTTTTGGAATAAATTTCAAGAGCTCTTTTAAAATGAGCTTTTGCCTTTTCTATGTCTTTATCTTTTAGAGCTATTTTCCCATTTTCTAATTCTTTAAAAGAGGCTTGAGTTTCAATAAGTTTGTTTTTCATTTTATCAAAGGACGCAGTGTTTTTTATATAGGCTCCACTTGGTTTTATCATTTCTAATTTTTCTTGCCATTCCTTTATTCTACTTTCAGGAAGAGGATGGGTTGATAACCATTCAGGGGGCCTACTTTTTTCCATTTTTTTAAATCTTTCAAAAACTGTAAGCATACCCTCTGGAGAATATCCTGCTTTTAATAAAATTTTCAATGCACTTTCATCAGCCTCCCTTTCTTGATCTCTACTAAACTTTAAACTTAAAAGACCTGCTGATAATTTTCCTAATTGAAAAAGTACCTCCCCTGTAAGATTTTGTGGAAGAAAAAGTGAACCAATTTGTAGAATTATAGAAAGGGCAAACTGTTTCTCAATAAATCTTGCATGATGTCTTCTCTCAATATGGCCAATTTCATGGGCTAATATACCTGCTAATTCATCTTCGTTTTCTAAAGCGAGAAATACGCCTCTTGTTATGACAACTGGTCCTCCAGGTAGTGCAAAGGCATTTACAATTCCTGAATTAACTAAATAAAATTGATAAGGCATTTGTCGTAAACTTTGGCGCGCTAATTTTCCTCCGAGGGTTTTAATATAACTTTGCACCTCTTCCTCAGGATAAATTCCTTCGAATTCCTCTATAGAGGAAGGGATATACAATTTACCAAGTTCAATTTCTTTTTCAGTGGAGATCAATTTGAAAAAAGCTTGTGCTTCTTTAATATAGAAGTCATTAGAAAGAGAAGCTAAGACTCCTCCTAAGCAATACCCTGATATTTTAAGAAAATCTCTTCTTCTTAGGCTCAAAAGATGCCTCCTGTTCTATTTAGTATATGGAAATTTTTTAGCTTGACAAGGCAAAAAATACTTTTCTTTTAAGGTTATTAAAATAAGCTAAAATTTTTAGAATTTTATAGAAATAAAGAGAAATCAAGTATAAAAAATGTAAAATTTCTCTATCCTTCTTTGCCGTTTAAAGTTTATTCAAGCTCTTGACAAATAAAAAATATGATATAATTTATAGCGCATTGCAAAAATAATAAATTATAGCGGGGGTGGATGAAATGAAAAAAATGGAGGTAATGGAATACGGATTTGGTCAACACCTTATTATAGATGGTTATGGGGCAAATAGAGAAAAACTGATGGATTTAGATTTTATTTATAATTTTTTGAATAAATATCCAGAAGATATTCAAATGACTAAAATTATGCCTCCTTATGTTTTTAAATACCATGCACCTAATCCAGAAGACTGGGGGATTTCTGGGTTTGTTATTATCGCAGAGAGCCATATAAGTATTCACACTTT
>JBKBJB010000099.1:0-3653 GCA_046294055.1 Caldimicrobium sp. | reverse complement strand
ACGGTGGCGGCTCGCAGTTCTTCGCGATGTGGGTGGTGGGCTCCGAGCCCCCGTCGAGCTGAGTGTTCTGCCGGTCGCGAACAGGGGTCCAGGACCCGTCCCGGCCGTCCTACGCTGCCGGTATGACCACCACGGGCTCGTCCACCGACGTCGTAGCGCTCCCGGCGCGACCCCGGCCGGCCGGCGTACCGGGCCCCACGACGCCGACCCCGGACCCGCTGTGGCGCGAGGCGGTCGGTCGGGAGCTGCGCGAGGAGCGCCGCAGCACCGGCCGTACCCTCGCCGACGTGGCCGGCCGGGCCGGCGTCTCCACGCAATACCTCTCCGAGGTCGAGCGGGGACGCAAGGAGCCGAGCTCGGAGGTGCTGGGCGCGGTCGCCGGCGCACCAAAATCAAAAGGCTTAAAATTGCCTTTTAAAGGGGAAGAGGTTGAGGTTGAAGCTTTAGAGGAAACCACATCTTTTAAAGGCATTGATATAGCCCTTTTTTCAGCCGGAGCCTCAAGAAGTCTTACCTTTGCACCATTATTTGTAAGAGATGGTGCAGTTGTAATAGACAATTCAAGTGCGTGGAGGATGGTCCCAGAAGTCCCATTGGTTGTACCAGAAGTTAATCCTCATGCAGTAGCTCACTATATAAATAAAGGAATTATAGCTAACCCCAATTGTTCTACCATTCAAATGGTTGTTGCTTTAAAACCAATTCATAATGTGGCAAAAATAAAAAGAATAGTAGTTTCTACTTATCAATCTGTTTCGGGTGCTGGTCAAAAAGCTATAGAAGAATTAATGTCTCAAGTAAGGGCCTGGTGTCTTGGTGAAATGATGCCTCTTCCAAAGCATTTGCCTCAAATAATAGCTTTTAATTGTATCCCTCATATTGATGTTTTCTTGCCAAATAGATATACTAAAGAAGAAATGAAAATGATTGAAGAGACAAGAAAGATTATGGAAGAACCCAATCTTAGAATTACAGCTACAACGGTTAGAGTTCCTGTGTTTTATGGGCATGCTGAATCTGTTAACATAGAGCTAGAAAAGAAAATTACCGTTGAGGAAGCAATAGAAATTTTGAAAAATGCACCTGGAGTCGTTGTTTTAGATAATCCTGAAGAAAAGCTCTATCCTTTACAAATTCAAGTAGCAGGAAGAGACGAAGTTTTTGTTGGAAGAATTAGAGAAGATTATTCTGTAGAAAATGGTCTTAATTTATGGATCGTGGCAGATAATGTAAGAAAAGGTGCTGCAACTAATGCTGTGCAAATTGCTGAAATTTTAATTAATCATTATCTCTAAAGCCTTGAAAGTCTTTATTGAAAAAAGTGCCCTGTCTTTTAAATTAACTCAAGAAATATTATCTAAGTTTTTCCATGCCCAACTTATAGAAAAATACGAAGATGTTTCTTGGGATTCTAATGAAAATGAAGATGTAATAACCCAAGGGAAGAAATCTCTATTTGTGCTTTATTATAAAGGATCTTTTGTCAAAGCTTGTCCTGGAACTAAAAATTATATCTGCTGTGGTTACAAAATTTTCCATATTGGCGAGGGATGTCCTCTTGATTGTTCTTATTGTATTTTACAAATCTATTTAAATCGACCTGGGCTTAAAGTTTGGGGAAATCTCTGGGAGGATGGTTTAAGTGAGCTTGAGAGTGTTTTAAAAGAGAGTAAAAAGTTGAAAAAAGTTTTAAGAATAGGAACCGGTGAATTTACAGACAGTTTGGCATTGGAAGAAATTACTCATATTTCAGAAAGACTAATTTATTTTTGGAAGGAAATTAACCCACTTGCTATTTTAGAATTAAAAACTAAGATTGCTTTGAGAGAAACTTTTTTCCAAAAAATTCCGAATGATCCAAGGATTATTTTTGCTTGGTCTGTAAATACTGATAGAATTATAAAAAAAGAAGAAAAAGGGACAGCACCTTTTTCATTTAGATTGGAGAGTGCTAAAAGAGCAGTGAAATATGGTTTTACTGTTGCCTTTCATTTTGACCCTATAATTTTGTATAATGGGGCACATATAGAATATCCTCAAGTTTTAGAGATGATCTTACAAAATATTCCTCATGAAAGAATTGCTTGGATAAGCTTTGGCACCCTTCGCTTTCCTAAAAGTCTTAAATACATAGCTCAGAAAAGATTTCCTACAACACAAATCTTCTCTGAGGAATTTATAAATGGCTTGGATCTAAAAAAAAGATACTTCATTGAAGAAAGAAAAAAAATTTATCGCTCTTTTAAAGAAATAATTGCAGAAACTAAAGATAAGATAGCTTATTACTATTGTATGGAAAGTGAAAGAATTTGGGAAGAAGTGTTAGGAGAAAAGATTTTTCAGTCAAAAGATCTTGCTGAAAAATTAGACAAGGTAGCATTAAAATTATGTTCATCATCTTTATCCTCTTAGTTTTATTACTTTCATCTTGTAAGAATACTCAAATTAGCACTAAAAATTATTCTTGTGTAAATTGTCATCCTAACCAAAATTTTAAACATAGCCAATTAAAATGCGTTGATTGTCATTCTGGAAAAGAAAATGCTAAAAATAAGGAAGAAGTCCATAAGGGCTTAAAAGTTGATTTAAGTTTTTCGGAGATTGAAAGCATTTGTGGTAAATGCCATCAAAGTGTTATAAAGGAATTTAAAAATTCTTTCCATTATACCTATCAAAATGAGCTTAAGACCATTCTACAGGGCTTTAAAATGAGGCATTTTATTTCTAAAATTGAAGAATTGTCAAAACTTTCTATAGATCTTAATTCAAAAGAAGGATTAGTTCTTGATTTTTTAAGAAGAAGATGTTTAACCTGTCATATTTTTTCTAAGGGTGAGGGATATTCTGAGACAAATAGATCCCTTTATTGTTTAAGTTGTCATAAGCCTCATATATTGCAGAGGCCAAGCGATAAAGAGTGTCTTTCCTGTCACTATAGCACTCGCATTGGGTGGGATTATTATGGTTATTATCCACATAACTGGTTTAGAGACTATCGTACCCCATTAATAAAAGGTGAGGTACCTCAAAGACCTTATGGAATTGAAGCCTATCCATTAAATGAGGATATCCATAAAAAGAAAAATTTCAAATGTGTAGATTGTCATGGAAAAAAAGAAATAATGGAAGGTAAAAGGAAGATATCTTGTAAAGATTGTCATAATACATTTAAAAACACCTTCTTTCATAAAAATAATGTTTTAAATAAAGTTGATTGCGCAGTTTGTCATGCTTATTTCATAGCAGAAGATTCTTTAAAAATTTGTTATTTAGAATTTCAACCTAATTTTGAGGTTTGGATAGATTTAGCAGTTCAAGAATCAAAAGAAATAGAGGAAAAAATAGAAGCTTATTTACAGGGCAAACCTGTAAATTATACCCTAAGAGATAAATTTACCAATGAAGAGAGAAAGGGACTTTGGTTGTGTACACTTCATGAGAGAAATTTTTCTTATTTAAAACTTGGGAAAAATAAAGATGGAAGAAATTGTTTAAAAAGGTTTGAAAAGATTGTGTTACGCTTTCAAGAATTAGAAGTTACTGGAACCTTTGAAACATGTAAAATTCCACATTCTATTGGTAAAGCTAATTTAATTAGAGCTATAAAAGTTTTGAAGAAAGTCTTGCTATAAAATTTTATGTTATATCCACAA
>JBKBJB010000098.1:0-3697 GCA_046294055.1 Caldimicrobium sp. | reverse complement strand
TAAAAATTTTGAAGAAGCACCTATTGCTTTAGCAATTACCAGTAGAGAAGGAGAAATAATTAGAGCTAACAAAAGAGCAAGAAAGCTTTTTGAAATAGAAGAAGAGCCAAAAAAAACTTTAAAAACTTCAGACTTTTGGGTTGATCCCAAAGATACAGAGAAGTTTCTTCAAAAATTATTAGAGGAAGGAGAAGTTTTTTCTTTTGAGGCAAAGGTAAAGACTGCTAAAGGAAATCCATTTTATGTCTTAATATCTGCAAAAGTAGAAGAAAAAAAAGAAAAAGTTCTTATTCATAGTGCTTTTACCGATATTACTCAATATCTTAAGACTAAAGAGGAAACTGTAAGGCTCTTTGAAATAATAAAAGAGCTTTTGCCTGTTGGTGTGGCTATGGTTGATGAAGAGGGGCTTTGTATCTTTTCTAATAGAAGACTTGAAGAAATAACAGGCTACACAAAGGAAGAGTTAAGGGGCAGTAATTTGCATATGCTTTTAATTGCTGAAGAAGCAGCAAAGGAGAGGGCAATAAAGGCTTTTCAAGAGCTAAAGAAAAGAGAAAGTAAGCTTGCCAAAAAAAGAGTGGAATTTTTAGCTAAAAGAAAGAATGGCTCTCTTTTTTTAGCAGAGATTTACTTTGATGAGGTCTATATAGAGGGGAAAAGATATTTTATTGGGGCAATACAGGATGTAACAGAAAGAAAGAGGCTTGAAGAACAAGTATTTCAAAGGGAAAAGGAACTGCTCATAGAGAAAATTTCTGCAGGCCTTGCTCATGATTTAAATAATCTATTATTGATTTCTAAAGGATATCTTGAGCTCTTGGAAGAAAAAGCCAAAACACTTGATGATAGAGCAATTCAATATGTAAAAAAAGTAAAAGAAGTCTATGAGAAAATGTCCCATTTAGTTTTAGAGCTTTTTATTTTATCAAGGGGGGATATAAAAAAAGAAGAGTTTATTGAGCTTTCTTCTTTCTTAGAAGAATGGGTAGTTTTACTTCTTAGAGGAACAAAAATTCAAGTTAATTTTAAAAAATTAGAAAAAAATCTTTATGTCCCAATACAACAGAGTCATTTACTATCTCTTATTTCAAATATTGTTATAAATGCAAAGGAAGCTATGAATAATCTTGGAGAGTTAACTGTAAATTTATATAGGGAAGGAGATTTTGCTGTTATTGAGATAAGTGATACAGGAAAAGGTATACCAGAGGAACTTGTAGATAAGATTTTTGAACCAGGCTTTTCAACAAAGCCTTACGGCACTGGTTTAGGGCTCTTTGTTGTTAAAAAAATCCTTGAAACCTATAAAGGTGAGATCTTTTGTAGAAGTAAGCTTAATGAGGGAACAACCTTTATTATAAAATTGCCCTTAGCAAGGGTAAGGGTAGAAGAAAAAATTGATGAGACTACTTTTGCCACAACAAAGACTACAAGACAAAAAATTCTCATCCTTGATGATGAAAGAGACATAAGAGAACTTTTGCAAGAGGTATTAACAGAAAAGGGCTATGAGGTGGAAACCTTTGAAGATGGAGATAGTGCCTTTGAAAGTTTCATGAGAGCCCTAAGAGAAGGAAAGCCCTATCAAGCGCTTTTACTTGACCTAACAGTTCCTAAAGGTAAGGGTGGGGTTTATTTATTAAAAAAATTAAAAGAAGAAAAAGTGGACTTAAGTAATGTGAAAGTTTTATTGATGACAGGATATACAGAAAAACACTTAAAGGAAGAGGCAGAGGATGTTGAATTTGATGGAGTCCTTTACAAGCCCTTTTCTATTCAAAAACTTATAGAAACCTTAGAAAAATAAATGAATCTTCCTATATTTCATCAATTCGTGACCCACTTTCACTAAAAATTCTTTGTTAATTTTCATAGCTTGATAAGAAGAGGGGAGAGGATTTTTAAATTAAGTAGGTGTGGTAACATATAAAAGACTATGTTTATTGGGTGTGGTGCACTAAATTGGGATATTTTTTTTCGAGTAGAAAAAATAGAAGAGCTTAATCTTTGTGAGTTTAAACTTAAGCCTGGAGAAGAATATGTATTTGAGAGGGAGCCTTTTCTTGAAATTTATGAAAGATTAAAAAAAATTGGGTTTTTAGTATTTCAAGGGGGTGGTGGTTCTGCAGCAAATACTATTTATGCCTTAGCAAAATTTGGATTTAAAACCTCTTTTTTTGGGGCTGTTGGAGATGATGAATTCGGAGAAAGAGTGGTTGAAGAGCTTTCTGCAGCTTCTGTTGATATGAAATTTATAAGAAAGGGTGGAACGACCAGTTTAGCTCTCATACTTTTAGATAAAAATAATGATCGTACAATATTAGTTAGCCCTGGAAGTGCAGAGAATTATCTCAGCTTTGATGAAAAAGAGATCCTCCTCGGTGCTATATATCATCTAACTTCCTTTGCAAGTCAGAGTGGTCAAAATTTTCAGATAAAACTGCTAAACCGCATTTCCTCAAAAATAAGTTTTGATCCCGGGGAAATTTATTCTCGTAAAGGAGATACCTTTTTAATCCCTTTTATAAAAAAAACAAAATTTTTATTTCTTACTGAGAATGAGTTAGAGTTTTCTGGATTAAATGTTGATGAACTTTTAGAGTTAGGGGTTTTTGCGATTTTTTTAAAAAAGGGAAAAGCTGGGGCTGAGGTTATAACTAAAAAAAAGAGGATTAAAAGCTCTGTATATCCGGCACAGTTATTCGTTGATAATACAGGAGCAGGTGATTATTTTAATGCAGGGGTATTGGCAGGCATTTTTCTTAATTTAGAATTAGAGAAAGCTTTAACCTTAGGTTTAAGAGTGGCAAGTGTAAGTTTAAGAGATTACGGCAGAAGGGGACTTCCTGACCAGAACGAGTTTAAAAATTTTCTGAGTAGATTAAAATAAAATCAAGAGGAGAAAAGGTGCTTTATCAAGACCTTTATTTTGAAAAGACCCAATTTTTTCAAATGACCCTTGAGCCAAGCGGGATAGAAGAAATTTCAGCAGGAGTTGATATAGGGCTTGGTGTTAGAGAAATAAATGAAAAATATACTAATTTTTATACATATATAACAGATAAGATTTTACATTTTCTTGAAGAAAGGGGTTCTCATTTCTTTAACGGTGAGTCTTTCAAAGAATTTAAGTCAAAAATAGTAAAGGCTCAACTTGAGAGACCAATACATTCAGGAAGAGATAAATATTTTAAGTTTTTAAAGACTATAGAGAAGGAAATTCCTCAGGTTCCTGAAATTAAGCATTATCGGTTGGGGTTAAGGGAGGTAAAAAAGAAAATTATTTTTTTTAATTCTCAAGGAGAATTGTGTGAGACAAAGAGGGAGTATTTACGGCTTATAGCTGTAGTTGTTGCAGAGAAAGATGGAATACTTGAGAGGGGCTATGAAGCAAAGGGCTATTCTCTTTCTTTAGAGAGGGCCTTAGAGTTAGATCCAGAGCTTTATTTTCTTGGGAAGAAGGCAAGTAATTTAGCGCTTCTTATGCTTTCTGCAAGGAAGGCAAAGGCAGGAGTTATGCCTGTAGTTTTAGCAGGAGAAGCGGGTGGAACAATGATTCATGAGGCTGTGGGACATGGGCTTGAAGCTGATGATGCAGAAGAAGGTTTATCTGTCTATGCAGGAAAAATAGGTGAAAAAGTTGCAAGTCCCCTTATTACAGTAATTGACGACCCAACTTTACCCAATTTATATG
>JBKBJB010000097.1:0-3720 GCA_046294055.1 Caldimicrobium sp. | reverse complement strand
AGCAATGCTCTTTTCTTTAGTTTTTTTCCTTGCTGCGGTGCTTTCTACAGGATATGTCTCCCTTGGGTCCCTTATAATGGCCCTCCTTTTACCTATCTTCATTTATCTATTTAGATATTCAACAGATTATATTTATATAGCGACATTATTAGGGGTTTTGATCTGGATAAAGCATAAAGATAATATAATAAGATTATGGAAGGGGGAAGAAAAAACTTGGAAGAAAAAAAATGATAGATAGGAAGCAAGCAAAAGAGGTAGGAATAACAAGGAAGGATTTCCTCAAAGAATGGAAATTTTGCCTAAATTTTCAAAACTCTTTTCTCTTTAGAAAGAACCAGAACTATTAAAAAAGAAGATTCGAATTAAGTCATTGCTAAATTTTATCCTATCATGCTATTTTAATCAGGCATTAACTTACTTATGGGGCGTACCTTTAGAATCCACTCCTTAAATGGATATATTAATTTTGGATTAAAAGGATATACTAAGAATAGGTAAATAAGTGATGGGAATCTTTCATAAAAGCGTTATTCTATCTATTGCAGATACTGTTTTAACTATTGACAAAGAAACTTCTGGTTCTATTATCTTTTATAAGAAGATATGATTAAATACAAAGAAGGCCTATGAAACCTTGGGAAGATTTAGCAGAAGCTTTAAGTACTGAAATTAAAAGAGAGATTGCAGAGAGTTATTTTCAAGAAAAAATATCCTTAGAGCAAGCTTGGAAAGATTTTGAGGAAAAATATAAAGAACTTAATAAAAGAGAAGAAGAATTAATACTAAACTCTTGCAGAATTATGCTAATGCTTAAAGAGGAGGAGTTAATTAACGAATTTCAAGAGATAACCAAATTTTCTTTAAAAAATTGTTATTTTCCTGAAATTATTGAATCTACCAATATTAGAAAAAGACTTTTTGAAAAAATAAAGAACCTACCCTTTGGATTTACCTCAAAAACTCGTTTTGTTAAGTTATTTTTACAAATTTATGAAGATCTATGTAAAGCCTATAATAAATATGTAAAATTATTTCAAAACTTAGAAGAGGAATATCGCATCTTATTGGAAAAGACTCAAAGATTTTACAAAAGATATGATCTAACTTCCATTTTATCTTTTTTTGGAAAACTTGAAGAATCAACCCCAAGTGATGTAGCCATTACTGAAGAAAAAGGGAAAGTTTATGAGGAGTTACAAGATAAATTAAAAATTCCTATACCCTCTTCGCCCTCAGCTATCTATGAAAAATATAGTGAGCCTGTAGTTTTAAATAAAATTAAATATTCTTTAATTAAATTAGGTAAAAGAGCCTATCAGTTACATCAGGAATACTCTAAGGAACTGATTAAATTTGTTTCTAAGAAAGATTAAGAAAATTATTGAAGAATGGAAGCTTTTTCATAGGGGTGATAGAGTTTTAGTTGGAGTATCTGCAGGGCTTGATTCTATCACCCTATTAGAGACGCTTTATCTTTTGCAAAAAGATTTAAAAATTGAAATCTTTGTTTCCCATTATGATCATAAAGTACGCAAAGACTCGTATAAAGATGCTCTTTTTGTTTATCAATTTTGTAAAGAAAGAAAGTTACCGTTTTTTTATACGGCATCCCCTGTTTCGTTATACGCAAAAAGAGAAAAGATAAGTATAGAAATGGCTGGACGAGAATTAAGATACAGGTTGTGGTTTGATTTAGCTAAAAATTATGATTTCCATAAAATAGCCCTTGCACATCACTTAGATGACCTTATTGAAGAAATTTTTTTAAAACTTTTAAAAGGAACAGGTAAAAGAGGATTGGCTGGAATCCCTATTAAAAGAGAAGATCTTATCGTTCGGCCGTTTCTTTTTGTAAGTAAGGAGGAAATTAAAAATTTTGCTCTAACACAAAATCTCACCTGGAGAGAAGATCCTACTAATGAAGATTTGCGTATTCCAAGAAATAAAATTAGACATGTACTAATTCCTTTTTTAGAAAAAAATTTTAACCCTAATATAAGAGAAAGTCTTAAAAAAACTGTGCTTTTAATTGGGGAAGAAGAAGAATTGATAGAAAAGTTAGCGAGGTCACATTATGAAAAATTAAAAAAATTTTGGGAAGATGATTTGATTCTTTCAGTTTCAGCCCTTAAAGAAATTCCACCAGTAATAAGAAGAAGAATCTATTTTTTAGCTTTTAAAGATATAGGATTACCACTTTTCAGAATAACTTCAAAACATCTTTTTAGCATAGAACAACTTGTAATTAGTCAAGCAAAAGGTCCTATTTTTCTCCCAGGACAATTTTTAGCTTATAGAGGCCCTGGTTATTTACGCTTTACTAAAAAAATCTTTACTATTCCTTACTTTGAGACATCTATAGATCATTTAGGAACTTATAACTTACCAATTGGTACAGTTGAAGTAAGTTTAATTACCTACGAACAAAAACTTCCACAAGATACAAATACTTTTTATTTATCTGCAGATAAATTAACACTTCCATTTATTTTGAGAAAAAGAAAACCAGGAGATAAAATTTATCTACCTGGGGTTGGTCACAAAAAGTTAAAAAAGTTTTTACAGGAAAAAAGAATTCCTTCTTATTTAAGAGATCATCTCTTCGTGATCGAAAAAGATACTCTTATCATTGGCGTTTGGAATGTTTATATACATCCTGATTATTTAATTAGCAAGGAATCTAAACTGCTTTGGAAATTACATTTAAAACCAAAAGATTGATTTTGGAAATTCTTGTAATAAATTAAAAGAGAAGTTAAAAGAAAGGAGAAGTAATACATGCACTCCTTTATAAAAGGTATATTAATTTGGATTATTTTAGCAGTTGTGGTTTTACTTGTTTATAATTTTCTTTTTGTTGAGAATTTTAGTTTTTATAATACTCTTAATCTTTCGTATAGTGATTTTCTGGAAAAGATAGAAAGGGGTGAGATTAAAGAAATAATTATCGAAGGTAAAAAGGTCCACGGAAAATTAATAAATGGAAAAGACTTTAGTACATATATTTTACCAGAAGATAAAGATTTATATACCTTACTTAGGAGACAGGGTATAAAAATAAATGTACGACCCGATAGTCAAAATAATTGGATTACCACATTTCTTATTTCTTGGCTTCCTTTCATTTTTCTTATTTTTCTTTGGGTTTTGTTTATTAGACAAATACAACCTGGAAATAAACCTTTTTCTTTTGCTAAATCAAGAGCAAAACTTGTTAAGCAAGGAGAAAGTAAAATTACATTTAAAGATGTGGCTGGTGTAGAAGAAGCAAAAGAGGAGCTTCAAGAAGTTGTTGAATTTTTAAAAAATCCTCAAAAATTTACCAAATTAGGTGCACGCATCCCTAAGGGCATTCTATTAGTTGGACCACCGGGGACTGGAAAAACACTTTTAGCTAAAGCAATTGCAGGAGAAGCAGGAGTGCCTTTTTTCAGCATTAGTGGTTCCGATTTTGTGGAGATGTTTGTTGGAGTGGGAGCTGCAAGAGTTCGTGATCTCTTTCAACAGGCTAAACAACATGCCCCATGTATAATTTTTATTGACGAGATAGATGCTGTTGGTAGAATGCGTGGTGCAGGACTTGGTGGAGGGCACGATGAAAGAGAACAAACCCTTAATCAGTTGTTAGTTGAAATGGATGGTTTTGATACTGCTGAAGGCATTGTAGTTATTGCTGCTACTAATAGACCCGATATTTTAGATCCTGCTTTACTTAGA
>JBKBJB010000096.1:0-3735 GCA_046294055.1 Caldimicrobium sp. | reverse complement strand
AGTCCTTGATTCTGCAAGGTATCGCTATTTTATTGCTGATGCTTTAGGAGTATCACCCAAAGATGTCCAAGCCCCAGTTATGGGAATTCATGGTGATTTAATGATCCCACTTGTGCGCTTAGCCAATGTGGGGGGCATTCCTATTAGTGAACTCCTTCCAGAAGAAAAAATTAAAGAAATTGTTGAAAGGACTAAGTTTGGTGGCGGTGAAATAGTCTCCCTTTTAAAAACAGGTAGTGCTTTTATTACACCTGGGCTTGCAACAGTTGAAATGGCAGAAAGCATCCTAAAAGATGAAAAAAGGGTTTTAACCTGCTCTGTCCTTTTAGAAGGAGAGTATGAAATCTCTGGTGTCTTCTTTGGAGTCCCAGTTGTCTTGGGAAAAAATGGTGTGGAAAAAATTCTCGAGATTCAATTACTTGAAGAGGAAAAGCTTCTTCTTAAAAAATGTGCTGAAGCCTGCAAGGCTCTCATTGAACAAATAAAGCTTTAATTATTAACCAATTCTCACCCATCTTAGGTTATATGTCAATGAAAAATCTGTAAAAGTAAAACCTATTCTTAGCAAGACTTTTTGATTTGAAGTTAAATTGCTTGACAGTATAGCCTAAAGAAGTTAAAATTTAAAAAAGATTTAAAAAAATGGAAAGATTTCTTTATGAAAGAAGATATAAAAGAAAGGCTTTGGCAATTATTGGAGACTCCTATATTGAAAAAGGGTATGGAACTTATCGATTTAGAGTGGAGAAGAGAGCGTTCTGGCTGGGTTTTAAGACTTTATATAGACAAGCCAGGTGGAGTAAACATTGGCGATTGTGCCCGTATCAGTGAAATAGTAAGTAAAATCTTAGATAAAGAAGGTCTTATTCATCACTCCTATAATCTTGAAGTATCAAGCCCAGGCATTGAGAGACCCCTAAAAAAGAGAGAACATTTTGAGAGATTTAAAGGAGAAAAAGCTAAAATTACCCTCAAAGATCCGATAGAGGGAAGAAAAAATTTAACCGGAATTATCATAAATGTTGAAGAAAATATTTTGAAATTTGAGGCTGATAATAAGTTGTGGGAAATAGATTTAAATAATATTAAAAAGGCACATCTTCAGCCAGAGATAAGTTTTAAATAAATTTGGAGGGAGAATAATCAATGCAAACTCAAAAGGAATTAAAGAAAATTGTAGAAACCTTAAGTAAAGAAAAAGGATTATCTAAAGAATTGGTCTTGGAAGCTTTATTAGAAGGGATAAAAAGTGCAGCCAAAAAGAAATTTGGCAATAACGCCCATGTAGAAGTTAAATATGATGAAGACACTGGAGAGATTGAAATTTATCTTTTAAGAGAAGTGGTAGATAAAGTGCTTGACCCAAAAAGAGAGATTTCCCTTGAAGAGGCACAAAAGCTTTCTCCAAATGTAAGCATTGGAGATATGATAGGAGAAAGAGTAAATCTTCAGGATTTAGGAAGAATTGCTGCACAAATCGTTAAGCAACTTTTTTCACAAAGGCTTAGACTGGCAGAAAAAAAGCTAATCTATGACGAATATAAACATAAATTGGGAGAGATAGTTACAGGTTATGTGCATCGTTTTAATAAAAAAGATATAGTACTTAATTTAGGGAAAGCTGAAGCCCTCCTTCCAGAAGAAGAGCAAATTCCAAAAGAAAAATATCACAGAGGAGAGCGAATTAAGGCAATTATTATTGAGGTCTATCAGCAGAGAGAGCCTCAAATTGTGGTTTCAAGGTCCCATCCTGCTTTTATTAAGAAACTCTTTGAAAGAGAAGTGCCTGAAATTCAGGAAGGCTTGGTCAAGATCGTTTCCATAGCAAGGGAGCCTGGTTCACGAACAAAAATTGCCGTCACTTCAACAGATCCCAACATAGACCCAGTTGGAGCCTGTGTAGGAGTAAGAGGGTCTCGCATTTCAGCGGTCCTTCAAGAAATAAAAGGAGAAAAAATTGATGTAGTGCTATATGATAAAGATCCAGCGAAATTTGTTTACAATGCCCTATCTCCAGCAGAATGTACAAAGGTTATCGTAGATGAAAAAAATAAAACCTTAGAGGTAGTTGTGCCAGATGATCAGTTATCTTTGGCTATAGGAAGGAAGGGAGAAAATGTTAGACTTGCTTCAAAATTAGTGGGATGGAGGATTGATATATTTAGTGAAACTCAATATTTAAGAAGACAGGACCCTGAATTCCTCAAATTGATTAAAGTTACGGGACTTTCGGACGAAATTGCAGGCTTTCTCTATGAAGAGAACATTAGAGATCTAAAAACTTTAGTAGAAACACCTATAGAAAAAATTGCACAAATAACAAAACTTCCAGAGGAGGAGGTAAAAACTATTTTAGAAAAAGCGCAAAAGACCCTCTCCACTTAAATCACCTCACAAACCTCTTCTTTAAATGCCCAAAAAAGGCCATCAACCAGAGAGAACATGTGTTGCCTGTAGAAAGAAAACTCTAAAAAAAGAGCTTTTTCGTTTTGTAGTAAAAGAAGGATCGATCGTTCTTGATGAAAAAGGAACCCTTCCTGGAAGAGGGGCTTATCTTTGTAAAGAATGTTTCCCAAAAAAAGATTTACCAAAAATTAAGACTAAACTCAAAAAAGCTTTAAGAATAAAGGACTAATTATGAAAAAACTTTTTCTGTTAGGAGGCTCTGGCTTTATAGGAAGCTATTTAACATCTTATTTTTTAGATAAGGGTTGGAAGGTAACATTACTGATTAGAAACCCAAATAAACTTAAAGAGTTACCTACAAATATAGAGATTGTACTTGGAGATGCTCTAAAAGAAGGAGACTGGCAAAAGAAAATAGCAGAGGCTGATTTAGTTATCAATCTTGTTGGCGAAACCATTTTTAAACGATGGACGCCAGATTATAAAAAAAGAATTTGGGATTCCAGAATACTTTCTACAGAAAGGGTTGTGGAGGCTTTAAGTGAAAAAAATGTTCTTTTTAATGCCAGTGCTGTGGGTTACTATGGAGATAGAGGGGAAGAAATTTTAACTGAAGATAGCCCGAAGGGAACCCTTTATGTTTCTGAGCTCTGTGATGCCTGGGAGAAAAGCGCTCTAAAAGGTAAAGAAAAGGGAGCAAGAGTTATTCTTGGGCGTTTTGGAATTGTCTTGGGAAAAGGGGGAGGGATGCTATCTGTTATCCTTCCTATCTTTAGATTAGGCCTTGGTGGAAAGCTTGGTTCTGGCAAACAATGGTTCCCCTGGATACATCTCGAAGACTTGGCAAGAGCTATAGAGTTTTTATATGAAAACAAAGCTGAAGGGGTCTTTAACTTTTCCTCCCCAAATCCAATAAGAAACGAGGAAATGACCAAGTTAATAAGTAAAATTTTAAAAAGACCTACCCTTTTTCCAGTCCCTAAATTTGCTTTAAAATTGATTTATGGAGAATTAGCAGAAACTATTATGGCAAGTGCAAGGGTTATCCCAAAGAGGCTTTTAGAACTTAGTTTTTCTTTTAAATATCCATCTTTTGAAGAAGCTTTAAAAGTGTCCTTAAAAAGCTAAATTACAAAGCTAAAGTTCGTCCTCTTCCTCAAAGACCTCTTCTTCAGCTAAATAAACAGGTTCTTCTTTAAAACTTGTTTCCATTGGTTCTGGGTGATAGGGCACTCTAATAATTTCTCTTAATTGGTCAAGCTCTAAAGATAAATCAGGGTCATTTTTACAAATTTCACATTGATGAAGATGTCGTTCTACAAGCTCCAT
>JBKBJB010000095.1:0-3767 GCA_046294055.1 Caldimicrobium sp. | reverse complement strand
AGAGCTTTAACCATAGTAAAAGATAAACCATTAGTTGTGTAGGTACCTCCAATATTCATCCCAGTGACCTTAGGAATTCCTTTCATTAATAAATATTGTTGAATTTCATGAATAGCAATCACTTCAGTTGCTGATGTACGTGCTATTTTTAAGATATCTCCTAAATGATCTCCGTGTGCATGAGTAATTAAGATGTAATCATAAGGCCCAAAATCTATATTCTTTGGAGCTTTGGGATTAGTTAACCAAGGGTCTATTAAAATTTTTTTTCCTTCTTGGCTAACTATTTTAAAACAGGAATGCCCAAAATAGGTTATTTCCATAAAAAAATCCTTTAGAGCGGGCGACGGGATTCGAACCCGCGACCTACAGCATGGCAAGCTGTCGCTCTACCAAACTGAGCTACGCCCGCTTTTTTAAAAATTATTATAATCAAACTCGAATATTTGTCAACCTTTATTTAGGTGGAGAAAAGACTTCACAAAGCTTTACTAATTTCTCATATTCTTCATCAACCCTTTTTTGTATAATTTCAATTTCTTCTGGCTTCAAATGGCGAAACCTTCTTTGTAATTTTAAATACTCTTCCACAGGTTTAGGTTTATCTACTTTTCTGTTCAAAATATAATATTTCCCATCAATAACTTCAAAAAGTGGAAAAATGCGCGTATCAACAACCAGTTTACCCAATTTAATAGTATCTTCAGATTTAGAACCCCATCCAGTAGGACAGGGAGAAAACACATGTATAAAAGCTGGACCCTCAACAAGAGAGGCTTTTTTAACTTTGTTTAGATAATCCATATAGTATCCCGGGCTTGCAGTAGCAAAATATGGAATATTATGTGCTGCAATGATGCCATCTAAGTTTTTTTTCCATGTGATGTTACCGTGAATTACCTTTCCTGCAGGACTGGTTGTGGTATGTGCAAAAAGAGGAGTCCCTCCAGACCTTTGTACCCCTGTATTCATATAGGCTTCGTTATCAAGGCATATATAAATAAAATTATGTCCCCTTTCTAAAGCTCCACTAACAAATTGTAAACCTATATCAAAAGTTGCTCCATCTCCACCAAAAACAACTATATTAATATTTTGTTTTTGAGAAATTTTGCCCTTTTTCTTAAGGGCTTTAATTGCTGCTTCAATTCCTGAAGCAACAGAAGCAGCATTTTCAAAAGCAACATGGATCCAGGGTATCTTCCAGGATGTATATGGGAAAGGACTTGTAATAATTTCCATACAACCAGTTGAGGATACGGCTATGGTATTTGGACCTAAAACTTTTAACGCCAACTTAAGTGCCAAAACTGTACCACAACCTTGGCAAGCTCTATGTCCGGGTGCAATCCAATCATCTTTTGGTAAGTTCTTAATATTCAACCCCTTAAATAGAGCTAATTCTTGTCTCATAGTCCTACTCCTTTACACCAAAAATTTCATAAGCAAATTTAGGTTTACTCTTAATAAAACTAAAGGTTCTCTCAAAGATTTCTTCAAAATCTTCCACAGTAACATCCCTACCACTTAATCCTCCAACGATGTTTAAGACCTTAGGTCTTTTATTTGATTGGTAAAGAATAGAGCGGACCTCAATTCCCACAGGCCCGCCTGAGGCACCAAAACTTAAAGCACGATCAAAAACACATATTGCCTTAACCTTACCAAGGGCCTTTAAGAAATCCTGAGTTGGAAATGGTCTCCAAAGTCTTATTCTTATAAGCCCAACTTTTTTACCTTTATCTCTAAGAGAGTCAACTGCATTCATCGCGGTTTCTGCTAAGCTACCCATTATCAATAAAGCTACTTCTGCATCTTCCATCTTATAAGTTTCAATCGGTTGATACCTTCTGCCAGATATTTTCTCAAACTCTCTCCAAGCTTGAACAATAATTTTATAACTGGCTTTAAAGGCTTCATCTTGGGCTTTTTTTGCTTCTGTATAAATTTCAGGTACCCCTATTGCACCTATGGTAATTGGCTTTTTGGGATCAAGTTTATATCTCATTTTTAATGGTGGAAGATATTTATCAACCTGCTCATTCTCTAAAAATTCAATAGGCTCCACTACATGGGTAACTATAAAACCATCTAAATTCACAGCCACAGGAAATAAGGCTTTTTCTGCAACTCTATAAGCATGGTATACTAAATCAACTGCCTCTTGCCCATTTTCTGCAAAGGTCTGAATCCACCCTGCATCTCTCATAGTCATTACATCACCGTGGTCGTTCCAAATACTTATAGGAGCTGAAATGGATCTATTAGCAATAACCATAACTATAGGAAGACGAAGAGCTGAAGCAATAAATAAGTTTTCATACATAAAAAGCAAACCTTGGGAGGAAGTAGAAGTAAAGGTTCTTGCACCTGTTGCTGCAGCTCCAATACAAGCACTTAAAGCTGCATGTTCCGATTCAACTGGAATATACTCTGCCTTTAATTCACCATTATTGACCAAATCAGCTAAATGTTCCACAATATGTGTTTGAGGAGTTATTGGATAAGCTGAAATCACATCTACTTTACATTGACTAACAGCTTCTGCTACCGCTATAGAGACTTCTTTAGCAACTCTTTTCCCCATCTTATGCCTCCTCTAAAATCATGGTAATAGCCCCTTTAGGGCAAATATTCGCACAAATTCCACATCCCTTACAATAATTTAAATTACAGATGAAATATCCATCTTTATCTTCCTCATAAGCTGGCTCTGGACATAATAAATAACACTGACCACATTTGACACATTTTTCCTTATCCAAGACAGGCCTATGGGACCTCCAATCGCCTGTTTTGAATTTAACAGAGTTTCCAGGTTCAATGATATACATTCCTATTGCTAAATCTTTCCAACTTATTAATCCTTGATCCTTAGGCATAGCTCACTCCTTATAAATAAATTTTAGTTTCCTTAATAGCCCTGTGAAGAGCTTTTATATTCTTATCTGCAAGCTTTCCAAATCTATCTTTTAGTGCCTCTTCCATGTAAAGTGGATCAATTAGCCCAGTAGCTTTAATAAAAGCACCAAGCATTGTAGTATTTGTAATGGGAACACCTAATTCTTCTAAGGCAATTTTAGTTGCATCAACTAAAGCTAACCTACCTTTATAGCCTTTAAGCATTTCTCTTACTTCCTTTTCACTGCGGGAACTATTAAGAATGGCTATTCCATTTTCTTTTAGTCCTGCAGTAACATTAACAATCTTTGGTAAAGAGGCATCTAAAACTATAATAACATCTGGATTATAAATTTTCTCTCGTGTACAAATTTTTTTATCACTAATCCTTGCAAAAGCTTGTACCGGTGCCCCTCTTCTTTCAGGACCAAAACTGGGAAATGCTTGAGCATATTTGCCCTGGTTTATTGCTGCTATAGCAATTAATTCTGCAGAAGTTACTCCTCCTTGCCCTCCCCTACCATGCAACCTTATTTCTATCATAGACTACTCCTTTTGAAGAATTTTTTGTAGTTAAACACTAAAAAATTTTTAAGTAAATCAATAGTTAAATTTTTCACATCCAAATCTTAAGATGTCTCGCATAAAAAATTTCTTTTAAATATAATCTTATCCGCATTCAAAAAGCTCTTCATAAAGCACATAACTCTTAAATAATCTTAGCTACAAAAATTTTTTGAATTAGAATTAATAAGAGGCTTTTAAAAACAGTATCCATGAACAATAAAAGAGTTGATAAATTCTAAAACAAGATTTAATTTTTAATTATGGCAACACTTAGTCAAATTTTAGATGAGATACAAAGT
>JBKBJB010000094.1:0-3774 GCA_046294055.1 Caldimicrobium sp. | reverse complement strand
GTAAAATTTCCCTTTTTATAGTTATCCTCTTTATAAAAGTAAAGGGGCCAAAGAATAAAAGAATCATAAGTTTCTTTTTTCTTTACATAACCGTAGAAAGGCCAAATTCTTTTACCTGATATTTCCTCTCCTTTAATAATTCTGTAAAAAGGCCAGGGAGCATCAATCTGTTCATAAAAGAGATCAGAGGCACAAACTTTTTGAAAAAAAGGCCAAAAGTAAACTCTTTTTTCATAGGCATCGGTTTTTTCTCTGCCATAAAAGGGGAAATACCAAACTTTTTCTTCAAAATTTCCTGTTTCATCTTTGTAAGTTTGCCTAATGTAAAAGGGCCAAAGTACAAATTTTCTTTCCTCTTCCCCTTCTTTAAAATGACCATAAAAGGGCCAAAATTTATAGCCTCCATATTCTTTATTTTCGGGATCCTTTGCTTTGGAAATTCTAAAAAAGGGCCACAAAATATTATAAGCCTTATGCTCTGGATATTCTACTTTTGAATAAAGAGGCCATAAAATAAAAGTAATTTCTTCTCTACCGAATCTCTCTTTATATTTTCCATAAAAAGGAAAAAATCCACCGTAGGTTTCATTATTAGCAGTTCTTCCCCAAAAAATAGGGAAATACTCCCATTTTTTTCCCTCTTTTTCTTCTGTAGCTTCTTTTTCAACTTTTTGATTTATTAGAGGAATTAATTTAAAAGTACTTGTCTTATTGTCAGATTTATAAAGGCCAAGTGGAGACAGGAAAAAAGCTCGTTTTTCTTCTTTTTCTTCTACTGAAGAGTAAATTGGCCTTAAGGAGAACCCTTTTTCATCTTTAAAATGATATTTTTGTATAAAGGGACCTAAAATTTCAATCCTCTCTATGTTTTCATTTTTTGATTTAGAATATACAACTAATGGCCATAAATTAATGCGTTTCTCCTTTGAATCCTCATATGCAAAGCTATCTGAAGATAAAAAGATTATAGAAGATAAAATAAGACTTAAGAAAAAGAAGATATAAAAGAAAAAGAAGATATGTATTTTATTCATTGACTTTAATTTTAAAAAAAAACGAGTATTTGTCAATAGATATCAATAAAATTACTCACTTTACCACAAAAATTTTTATTGGCTTAATATTACTAACTGGATGAGGAATTTAAAAAATTGTAATAGTGTTATGTATAAAGAACACTAATCATAGTCTTAAATTCAAGATAGATAAAAATGTAATAAGTTATAAGGTAAAATATAAGTAAAGATTCTACATAGTTTAGGCAATAAAACGGAGGGGGAGGGATTCGAACCCTCGGTACGGGGTTGTGCCCCGTACATGCGATTTCCAGTCGCACCCCTTCGGCCACTCGGGCACCCCTCCTAAATATGTATTATTATACTAACATTCTTTTTAAATTTCTTCAAGCTTTCACTTTTATTAAAAACATTTTGGAGTTATAAGTCTTTCAGCTTATATAAAGAGAATTTTTATTTGTCTCAGGCTTAAGCCCTCCAAAGAAATAATTTTTTAAAAGTCAACAATTTTTATAGAAATATTTTTAAATGGTGTTTATAAATATCAGCTAAAAGTAAAAAGTTATAGCTTATGGCAAGAGAGAAACTCTAAATCATTGAATTTATTTATTAACCCCTATGGCGAAATTTTTCTTCAGCACGGTCAAATATTCCCGGAGTAGAAGTCCTTATTAAAGAGGAAACATTACTTAAATATGTCCATAAAAGTTTTTTAAATAAAAAATTTTACCTGTATTGACAAATAGCTATGAAGGTATTATTGTTTAATTTATTTACTATTTAAGGCAATTTACTTTATAATAAACTTAAATGGGAGCAGATGGTGGAACTAAAAAGGGAGTTTAAATTACTTATTGGTTTTATATTTTTTTATCTATTTTTTTATTTATTTCCTGCACCAGATAGAATTTTACAAGGATTAAAAGAAGGTGCCATTTTATTGCATTGGTATGTGAAGGAACATATATTGTTTTGTTTAGTGCCAGCTTTTTTTATTGCAGGGGCTATAAGTACTTTCATATCAAAGGAATCTGTTTTTAAATGGTTAGGCCCCACAGCTCCTAAGCCTATAGCATTTTTAGTTGCCTCAGTTTCAGGTACAATTTTAGCTGTTTGTTCCTGTACAGTGTTGCCTCTTTTTGCTGGTCTTTATCTTCAGGGAGCAGGTCTTGGACCTGCGACCACTTTTCTATATTCAGGTCCAGCAATAAATATCTTGGCTATAGTGTTAACTGGAAAAGTACTTGGTGTTAAAATTGGTTTGGCAAGAGCTATCGGGTCAATTACTATGGGAATACTTTTGGGTATAATTATGCATTTCCTCTTTAGAAAATCTGAAAAGAAAAGACTTGAAAATCTAATTTCTTCTCCCATAGTAAAGTCAATATCTTTTTTTCAATCCTTCTCCCTTCTTATTACCTTGGTATTAATTTTAGTTATAGCAACTTCTAATGTAATGTTTAAATGGTTTATTCTCTATCTACTATTTATTCTTCTATTAGGACAACTTTACAAATTTTTTAATGTATCCTTAAAGGCTACATTAATTTCTCTCATACTTGTAACTCTTTTAGGTATCCTTAGCCCATATAAAGAAATTCCCTTTATAGGTGGAATATTAACCCTTTCCTATATTATTAATTCTCAAAAGGGTGTTCTTCGTGAGTGGTTTGATAATAGTTATATTTTAGCTAAGCAGATTTTTCCATTACTTTTTATTGGGGTCTTTATTTCAGGGTTTTTTTTAGGAGGAGCTACAGGTGATGGGTATATCCCCAAAATTTATATTGAAAAATTATTAGGCGGTGTTGGATTTTTTACCCATTCATTTGCAGCTTTTATAACTGCTTTAATGTATTTTGCAACATTGACCGAAGTGCCTATTATTCAGGGATTAATGGCTCAAGGTGTTAAGGCTGGTCCTGCACTTTCTATGCTTCTTGCAGGGCCTGCGGTATCATTACCCAGTCTTTTAGTCCTTAGAGTTATTATAGGACCAAAGAAAACTATAATTTATTCTATTTTAGTAATTTTAATATCAGCTCTTTATGGATTTTTATTTCAAATGCTAATAGGTTAAAATTTTAAGATAATATTTACATAAGGAGGTGTAGTTATGGCTAAAGAGATTAAAGTATTAGGTCCAGGATGCCCAAGATGTGAACTTTTATACGAAAATGTAGTTAAAGCATTAGATGAATTAGGGATGGAAGCGCAAATCACCAAAATTAAAGATTTTGTGCAAATAGCTTCTCATGGTGTGTTAACTACCCCAGGGCTTATTATTGATGGAAAGCTCGTTTCTCAAGGTAAAGTCCTAAGTGTGGAAGAAATAAAAGAGCACCTGCAAAAAGTTTGATTTTATTTACAAAAAAATAACCTTTATATTCTTGATATAAGCAAAATATAAGCAAAAAGCTACGGCTTCAATTCTTGCACTATCATATTTAAACTTTAAAAATATGACTTTTGTAGTAAAAAGGATTAATTTTATCACTGAAAATTCTGACATAGAACCCATTACCTCCTTAAGCTGACAATATAGAAATATTAAGAATTGTAATAAGGAGAGGGATAGTGTTCATACCATTTTTTAGCTTGTTTTATTTATGGATTTGAATTAAATTATTAATGTATGATGTTTATTGAAAAATTTGATGTTATTGTAATTGGTGGTGGACACGCAGGGATTGAAGCAGCTTTAGCTTCAGCTCGTATGGGGTGTAAGACCCTTCTTGTTACTATAAACTTAGAAAAA
>JBKBJB010000093.1:0-3782 GCA_046294055.1 Caldimicrobium sp. | reverse complement strand
AAGAAAAAGAAATAACATAGAAGTAAGGTTTCGCAATGTATGAAAAATTAGCTCTTTATTCTTTGCTATAAGGTACAAAGAGGCAAAAGAAAGGATAATAAATCCTAACCACTGAAGAGTTTTTGTATATTTAAAAAAGAAAGAGAAAGAAAGCAAAAGCCATCCTAAATAAAGGGAAATCTGAAGCACTTTACTCATTGTTATTTTTCCTATTTGGTGTAAATGAAAAATTCCTTTCCATTCTATAATTATACCAAGCTGAAAGGTTTTTATATATAGTATAAGGAGTAAGCACTATTCCGCTTTGCAAAAGGAAAGAAATACCCTCTTCCCAAATTTCCAAAGTTTTTTTAACTTTTAAAGAATTAAGTAATTCTTTTAAATCTTCAGAATAAAGTAGAAAATCTTTATTGGGTGATAGATATAAGTATAGAGGTTTTTCTCCGGTTAGAGGTCCTTTAAGATGGAGAGGTGTGTCTTTAAGAATAATTTCTTTAATCTTTGCTTACTCCATATAAAAGCTCTTCTAAAGTAGTTTTATATAACACATATAAAAATAAATTCAATCCTCTCTTTTAGAGTGGATCTACAAAGGATTTTATCTTGGGAAGCAAATTTCTATTGCAAGGATGTATTTTTTCAGACAGTTTTAAAATTTTGGAATTTTTTAAAACCATTTAATTGGACTTCTCTACCTAACCCGATGACTTAGCAGTTTAAGATTATTTGGTCTTGAGGTAATTTGAATAGTTGATATTTGAGGTTGTCAGAGATGATATGAATAATTTTGAAAGGGCAGGGAGTTAAATCTCCTTCCCTGCCCTGCTTTCTAAATAGAAAACTTAAGTTGTTCTATTCCTTCTATATTGAACATATTTTGCTATTGCTATAATAAAAACAATAACTGCAAGGAGAAGAAGAATTATAGTTATTACAATCAGAGGAGTGTTTCCAGCAGGGATAAACTTCTTTATTAAGGAATAAGCCAGAGCGCAAACTGTTGTTACAAGTAGAAATAGAGCTGGAATTGTTGTAAATACCTTTGGTTTTTTCATCATAGTAAGCCATAAAGAAATGGAAATAAGCGCCAGCGCTGCCAAAAGCTGATTTGATGCACCAAAAACTGGCCATACTTTAGCATAACCATTTTTATAGGCAAGGAAAAAGGTTACGATAACTATAATAGCTGCATTAAAATAGTGGGATAAAATCACTTTTGGTGGATTTTTAAACAAGGTTCCCCAGAGCTCTTCCAAAATCAACCTTCCAAGTCTCACGGCCGTATCAAGAGTGGTTATGATAAATCCTTCTAACATTAAGATCCCTATGATCAAACCAATGTATGAAGGAATAGAAAGTGCCTTCTCAACTAATGAACCTGCACCAAGTGCAAAAGCAAGAACAGGATTTCCTTTTCCTACCTGTGGGTAAACTATCTCTTTATAAGTTGAATACGCAATCCCTGCACCAATGGCTAAAATAACACCCAATGAAAGCATACTCTCCAATAACATAGCACCATAACCGACTCTTCTTGCATCAGACTCACGAGAAATTTGTTTTGATGTAGTTCCTGTACTCACAAGTGTATGAAATCCACTTATAGCACCACAAGCAACAGTGATAAAAAGAATAGGCCATATAGGACCAAGTTTTGCTGAGCCTTCAGATACATTAAAATCTGGAGCATTAACTGTCAGCCCTTGTAAACCTCCTATAATTGCAGCAATAATCAGCGTTATAACACCAAAATAAAGGAAAAATGAGTTGATAAAATCTCTTGGTTGAAGAATAAGCCATACCGGAATTGCTGAAGCAAAGAAGCAGTAAATTAAAATAAGAACCATCCAAGTTTCACGAGGCAATCTAACAGGATACGCAAACCCAATTATAATTGAAATAGCTATTACAAGAATGGCAAGTAAAACAGCAAGGAGAACATTAATGTTCTTTCTGTATAAAAGATAGCCTATGATAGGTGCACAAAGTGTAATTATTATAACTGAGGTGGATGCAATTCCACCCACTACTGCCTTAATCTCACCTGTTTGTGGGTCCTGAACTGTTTGGAAAAGTGTTTGAGTTTCTGGAAGATTAAGGACCTTAAGTTTTACCATAGAAGTTAAAGCTACAGCTGTTAAATCTAAAAAGGCCGCACATACAAGCAAAAGCGCAAAAAAGATAAATGCCATAAAAAGAGCATATCCAAATTTCCCCATTACTTTCTTTGCAATCTCAACAATAGATTTTCCTCCTTCTCTAATACTAGTAAAAATTGCTGTACTGTCCTGAACAGCTCCTATAAATATTGAACCAAGAATAATCCATAGCCAGGTAGGATAAAACCCATAAAGAAGGGCAAGTACAGGTCCTATTATAGGACCAGCTCCAGCAATAGAAGCATAGTGGTGAGAGAAAACTACCAAAGGTTTTGATGGAACATAGTCAACACCATCATTAATTGTTACCGCAGGCGTAGGATTTTTATCGTTTTCATCAAATACTCTACCTATATAACGTGAATAAATTCTAAAAGCAATTAAAAAAAGGACAACTGTAATTAAAACAACTAACAACGTATTCATTGTGGCACCTCCTATTTAAATTTCTTTAAATTTGCTATTATAATTTACTTTAATTAATTGTCAAGAGAGATTTTTATGGAATATTTAACACTTAAAGCTCTGCATGAAATATTTTTTGCTCGCAATGATTGTAAAAAATAGGCATATAAATAATTTATCAAAACCTATCGGGCGTTTCTTCTTTACTTCTTAGTTTCGGAGAAGGGGGAGAGAAAACTCAAAGTATTCTTGAAAAGTTTATTCTCAAATATATAGGAAATCCTTTTTTAAATTTCTTAGAAAATTCTACTCCTATAAATTTGTCCTAAAGAGCTATAGCTTTTACTTACGGACAGTTTTACTGTGAAACCTTGAAAAGATTCTTCAAAGTATAAAAAAGGGTAGAAAAGAAGTTTTCCGCAAGGAAGTCAAGACAAAAAGGGAATGCGGGAGGGGGGACTTGAACCCCCACGGGGATTATCCCCATCGGATCCTAAGTCCGAAGCGTCTACCATTCCGCCACTCCCGCAGACTCTTTTATCTTTTTTATATTTAACATTTCTATATAGAATTTTCAATATCTAAAATTACCTGATTGTCGCCTGGTTAAGGGTTACTGTAAACAAAGGCTTTAAAAAGGATGCCAAAAATTATTTCTTAGGTATAATTCTTAGGTATAATGAGGTATCTATGTGGGATAAAATAAAAAAGAACTCATGGGTTAGATTTTTTCCCAGTCTTTTTAAAAAATCCTCAAAGGATAATCTTTTACTTTATGCCCAAGGGTTAACTTATACTACTTTATTAACTGTAATTCCCATTTTAGGACTTATTATCTCCTTAGGCAAAAGCTTTTTAAATGAAGATACCCTGATTCAAAAAGCCTTCCTTCTATTATCTAAGTACTTAACAGCTGAGGCCTTAATTATTGCAATAGAACAAATTATAAAACTTATAGAAAATCTTAAAAACTTTCCCTTAGGGAAATTTAGTTTAATCTTTTATTTTCTTATGAGTTTAGGCTTACTATTTCAATTAGAAGATATCTTAAATCATATCTTTCTAAGTTATAAAAAGCGTACTCTTAAAGAGAGAGTTCTTTTTTACTGGGTAGTTATGACCTTTGCCCCCTTTATAATTTTTTTACCCCTTCTTCTATTTTCCACTCAAAAAGCTTTTCTACATTACAAGCTTTTCTTTTATTTTATCTTTCTCTGG
>JBKBJB010000092.1:0-3896 GCA_046294055.1 Caldimicrobium sp. | reverse complement strand
TCTTCAATGACCTTTATTTTATTTTCAAAGTTACCATCTTCTCCATAGGAATCTGTTTTCTTTATGTGAATAAAAAAGAAATCATAGGCTTCCCAATTTACTTTTAGAGCCTCTATTTCATCTTCTATAGTTTCTCCTTCATAAATGGCTACATCCATCCCAACTAATCTTGCAAGCCCTTTATACATTGGGTAAACAGCTATACATAAACTGGATAACCCAAATTTTTCATTAAAGCTTATAATTTGTGGTTTAACTGAAAAACCTCGTAAAAGAACATAGTTTGCCTTTGGTTCTTCTCTTAATAGTTCACTTACCTGATGAATAAATTTACTGGCAATCTCAGCAATTTTTTTTGCTTTTTTATTTTCTCCTTCAGGTAGTAATGGTGGTTTTCCAACCGTTTGAGGGTCCGTGTCTTTTATTTTCTCTGCTTCAGGGGTAAGTTTATAAGGGAACCTAAAGATCAAAGAAAAACGATGTTCTTTCCCAGAACATAAAATCACTTTTGCTTCATCAATTTCTTTTATATGACGGCTTAAATATTCAATTAATCTCTGATTGTCTTCGGTAGAAATTCTTCCTGCTCTTCTATCTACCACGATGGGATTCCCTTTTTCATATTTCACTGTAGCAAAGTTCCCTCTAATAGCTACATCAGTTTCTTTCACCTCTAAACCTAAGCCTAAAGCTTCTAAGATGCCTCTTCCTATTTCGTAGCTCCGAGGATCATAACCAAATATGCCAAGATGGCCTGGCCCACTTCCTGGTGTTATTCCATAATCTACAGGAATATGCAAGCCCGTTGCTGATTTTTTGACTAATTTATCTAAAACAGGGGTTTGAGCTAACTCTAAAGGGGTTTTCCCCTCAAGGACTGGGAGGTCCCCTACCCCATCTAATACTATAAGTACTATTTTAGATTTTTTATCTTTTTTCACTAAATTAATTAATTCAATCATTTATTATCCTCCTTATTCCACTTTTTAATAAAATTTACCCAAAGTTTTTCTTTATACTTTTCAATTTCCACTGTACAGTCTTTGGCTTTTCTTTCATATCCACAGGTAAGACACCTTACCTTGGCTCTACTTCAAGATCCTTCAATGACTGCTCTTCCCCCGCAAACTGGGCATTCTAATACTTCCTTAGCCATACCTTTAGCCTTTTTTCTCCAGATACTCCTGAATAAGGTTATCAGGATTAGCTTCTTGAGTGGCAGTACTAATAACTCTTATATTGGCGGTTTCTAATTTTTCTAATATCTCTGGCAAAGGATTATAAAGAATTATATGAGTTGCTACTTGTTCTTTTAAAAAGTCTATTAAATCTTGTGTATCTGGCTTTTTAACTACATCTTTTACTAAGATTTTATTATTTTCCACATCATAAATAGCAAAAAGAGAGAAGTTTTCTAAGGCTGGTTCAAATTTTTGTGGTGTTTTAATAGGTACAGCAATTCTCATAAATTTTTCTTCTAATAGATCTTGTGTCATTTGATCTGTAGCTGTAATTATATTTCTGATTAAATCATCAAAAGCATGAGCTGTAATACTTTCTGGATAGCTACCGACAATTGGTTTCCCTCTATCGCTAGTATCAACTATTCTCGGGTCAACGGGAATTTTACCAAGAAAGCGCACACCCATTTCTTCAGCAAGCTTTTGCCCCCCACCTTTTTTAAATAGATCGATGGCTTTTCCACAATGAGGACAAATGAAACCACTCATATTTTCCACGATACCAAGAATTCTCATTTTAACTTTTTGACAAAAACGGATAGATTTTTTAACATCTATAAGAGATACCTCTTGAGGGGTTGTTACTATTAACGCATAAGCATCAGGAATAGTTTTAGCTACGGTTAAAGGTTCATCCCCTGTTCCTGGAGGGGCATCAATTACTAAATAATCTAATTCACCCCAATCAATATCACCAATAAATTGTTTTATTGCTGAAATTTTTATAGGGCCCCTCCAAATTATTGCCGAATCTTCAGAGGGCAAAAGGGGCTCAATGGAGAGAAACTTTAAATTGGGAGAATACTTGATGGCACCTAATCGTCCATCAGGTCTTCTTGTTAGTTTTAAGTCTCTTGCTCCTAACATTTTAGGTATATTTGGACCGTGTAAATCAACATCTAATAGTCCCACCATATAATCAAGAAGAGATAGCCCAACAGCTATATTCACTGCAATGGTACTTTTTCCAACTCCTCCTTTTCCAGACATAACCATTATCTTATGTTTGATCTTTGAAAGTTGTTCTCTTACCCTCTTATCTTGTTGGTCTAAAATTTGGTTTTTTTCTTTTAGCATTATTTCATCCCTCCTCTTAAGTTTTACATAATTTTAATCTTTTAGTACTCAAAGTCAAATTGATAACGATTAAAGACACGTAGTGGTTAATTATTTTCTGGGTGGTTCGTAAATAGAAATACGCGCCCGGCAGGACTCGAACCTGCAACCTTTGGATTCGTAGTCCAATGCTCTATCCAATTGAGCTACGGGCGCAGAGTTTTGATTTCTTATTAAGTATTTTTATCGGGGCGGGCAGATTTGAACTGCCGACCCCCTGCTCCCAAGGCAGGTGCGCTTCCAGGCTGCGCTACGCCCCGAATCTTTTTCTTTATGCTAATTTTTTATTATATAATACTTTTTTAAAAAAACAACCTTCTTGACTTGTCAAGGACATCTTATTAAATTGAGATGTAGTATAATTAGACTAAAAGCTTAAAATTACACAAGATACCAAGTGAGATTGTATAATTAAAAATTTGGATTAAAATAATAATCTATGGAAGAGATAACAAGATTTGGGGTCTCCATTCCTAAACAATTACTTAAAGCCTTTGATGAATATATTGAGAGTAGACATTATACAAATAGATCAGAGGCAATAAGAGATTTAATTAGGCAAAAATTAGTTGAAGAGGAATGGAGAGAATCTAAAGAACCCGTTGGAGGAGTTATAGTTTATCTCTATAATCACCATCAGAGAGAGCTTTCTAACAAACTTTTAGATCTTCAGCATGATTATTATGATAAAATTATTACCACTCAACATATTCATGTAGATCACGAGAGGTGTTTAGAAGTTATCTTAGTTAAAGGCCGAGCACAGGAGATCAAAGAATTGGCTGATAAAATTCAAGGACTAAAAGGGGTTCTTCATCTTAGCTTGGCTTTGACTACCTTTGGAGAAAAAATCCCAGCTTGAATTTTTAACAAATCTATATATAAGCGACTTAACCTAATTTACTATAAAAAAATTGATTTGAAACTTCCGTAAATCTACATCTTTTATTTTTACTTTTACTTTTTGTCCAATTTGATAAACTTTTCTTGTTTTTTTTCCGATTAATGAAATTCCTTTTTCGTCCAATATGTAATAATCATCCTCAAGGTCAACTACTCTCACAACTCCAGAAACTAAAAACTCTGTTAAATCTACAAAAAAACCAAAAGCTGTAAGACTTGAAATTATTCCTTCGAAAATTTCTCCCACTTTATCCTTCATAAAATAACATTGAAATTTTTTCAACACCTCTCTTTCTGCTTCTTCTGCAAGTCTTTCTTGTTTGGAGAGATGTCTGCCCATCTCTTCTAAATCTGCTTCATTATAAGGCGGTTTCTTTTTACACAAAGCGCTTTTTAAAATGCGGTGCACGACTAAATCTGGATATCTGCGAATAGGTGAAGTAAAATGACAATAACAAGGTGAAGCTAACCCAAAATGTCCCAAGTTTTGCGGTGTATATTTTGCTTGTTTTAGTGAACGTAAGATAAAATGATGATAGAGATAACCTAAAGGATGTTTCTGTGTTAATTCCATAAATTTCTGAATGAATTTTGGAGTAATTTCTTTTTCAAGAGAAATTTCCTTATTTTCCAAGG
>JBKBJB010000091.1:0-3975 GCA_046294055.1 Caldimicrobium sp. | reverse complement strand
GAAAGATACATAAAAAACTTTGCTGATGCTGGAGCTGATTTAATTTGTGTCCATGTGGAAGCAACCCCACATTTACATAGAGCCATTATGCATATAAAGGAACTAAATAAATTAGCAGGTGCCTCCCTAAATCCACACACACCACTTTATTATCTTGAATATATCTTAGAAGAACTTGATTTTGTGTTAATTATGAGTGTAAACCCGGGATTTGGAGGTCAAAAATTTATCACCTCTGCTTTAAGAAAAATAGAAAAATTAAAAAATCTTATTTTACAAAAAGGACTATCAACACTAATTGAAGTAGATGGAGGAATTAACAAACAAACTGCTCCCTTAGTCTTAAAAGCTGGAGCTGACATTTTAGTTGCTGGCTCAGCTATTTTTGGAGAAAAAGATTATAAACAAGCTATTTTAGAGTTAAAATATCCCACATAAGGCGAAAACTCTTTATACCATCCCTGTAAAGACTAAAGAACAATACACTCCATAAGCTCAAGAAAAGGTATCCCCTCAAAAACATCTCTAAGCCTATAAAAAATAACAAAAGTAGAAGAATAAAAGACTCTTCCTGTGCGTGAAGGGGAGAACTTTTAGCAAGCCCTTTACGGAAAAAATAGAAAGAAAGGGCCAAGATAATTATCCAAAAAAGGTTCTCTGCCATAGGAAAAACTATAAGAAGTGTTAGGTTAAACATAAGGGATAAAAAAAACTTTGTGAGAAAAAGGGGATCAATTTCTATTCTTTTTAGAGCCTTCTTAACTCTATAAAAATATGGGAAAGCTGAGATGTAACTAAAAATAGCTATAAACCATAAAAGATAATGAGTGAGAGGAAGAAGTTCCTTCTTTAAAATGCCTATTAAAATAGCCAAGCCGGCTAAGGACATCTGAAAAAAAGTTTTAAATCTTGCAATATTTACTACTCGCATTTCTTCTGGGAACAAGCTTCTAAAGAGGGCTACAAGGATTTCCCTACTTAAAAGCAAGGCTACAGGGGCAAAGGGGAAATAATTTAAATAAACCAAAGTTAAAAAAACTACTGTTACAAAAATTTTATCTGCTACAGGATCTAAAAGAGCTCCCAAGGGTGTAATTTGCTTTCTTTTGCGGGCTAACAACCCATCAATATAATCCGTTGCCCCTAAAAGGGAACCAAGCCCTAAAGAAAATACCTTAGCTAAATAACCTTCTAAAAATAACAATGCCACAGGGAGAGGCAAAAGAAAAATTCTAAAAAGTGTTATTTTATTAGGACTTATTTTCTCAATAAAACTCTGTGGATTTTCTTTAAAAGAGCCCTCGCCAGATTTTTCTATTTCAATCTTTGAATATCCATTAGACATTTATAAAGCCTATTCAATCCAACTTTATCAAATTTTTTCTCTTTATAATAATACTCAGAATAAATCTTGACAAATTCCAAACTTTTCTCTCTCAAATCTGGCTCTTTTATATTATGGACAAGCTCAAAAAGACCTTCGCTCTCCTTTCTTTTATACCCTCTTTTTTCTAAGATTTTTAAAAACTTTTTAAGAAATTTTTTTTCTTTTTTCACCAGAAAGATATTTTTTACTTTAAGAAAGAAAAGAATTATTAAAAGAGCTAAGACCAGAAGAGCAAAAACTACCTTTAAGTTTCTAATATGAGTAAAATTAAAAAGATTTCTAAACTCAAAAGGTTTGGTCTCAAAATTTTCCCTGATCTGAAAGGTAAAAACTTTTTTTATTACATCAAAAAATTTTTTTTGTTGAGTTAAATCATAATCCACGATAAAGCGCATATAGTAAAAATTAATAGTATCTAAAAGGAGCTTAAGTTGATAAAAGGGGCCTTTATATTTTTGGAGGTAACTGAGAAAAGTTGGAGGTGTTGTGTCAATAACCTTCCAACTCCCTTTAATCCAAGCTTCAACCCAAGCATGAGCAAAATTTTGAAACACTAAATAATAATTGCCTCTTGACTGATAGACAGCTCCTTTATAACCTCCTACTACCCTCGCAGGGATGCCATTTAATCTTAAAAGCAAGGCAGTTGCTGAGGCAAAATATTCACAATTTCCTCTCTTTAAGGTGAAAAGAAATTTTTCCAAAGAATCCCTTCCTAATGGTAAATTCTTAGTGGAATATTGAAAGCCCCCTTTTTGAAAAAATTGAATAATATTTCTCACTGTTTCTTCTTCATTTATCCCCTTTAAACTTGCTGCAAGCTCAAGCATTGCAGGAGATAATTTAGGAATTTTTAAATAAAAGTGCTTTTTTTGGTCTGAAAGTTCTTCTTTGATCTCCAAACTAATTTTCTCTTGAACATAGATTTCGTATCTATAGATATCTTGATAAAATTTTGACGCCTTTAAAACAAAATCTACATATCTATCTATTTCCGATATTTCTCTCACCTTAATTGAACCATAAAGGGCAGGCAAATAGCCTTCTAAATATGTAGAAAGATAAATCGTGCCCCAAATCCCCTTTTCTCTCGCTGGACGGGGTTTATGCCAAGGGTATAGCTCGTATTCTCGTCTACTCCAAGAACTTCCATCAAAGGTATCGTATACAATTACTCTAAAATAAAGAGCCTCTGGATCAAAAACTTTTCCTGCTGGGAAGGTTATCCTAAAGGCTGGGTCAGTATTTTCTTGTATCTCTGACAAAGCACCAAGCCTTATACTCTCAGTAAAACCTGTAACCCCTTTGGCTTTAGAGTCTGTTACTGAAAAAAAAGGATTTTTTACACGAGGTAGGGTTAGAAAAAAAATTACACTTAATAGAAAACTAAAGAAAAGAAGTAAACTAAAGATTACAATGCCACTCTTTAACTCTGAAAAATATAGTTCCCTAACCTCTCCTTCTTCAATATAAAAATAAATAAACATAGCATAAGAAAGATATAGAATCTGCAAAATAAAAACAATGAAGAACCAAAGTGATGTGTGATAAAAACTCACACCACCTAAAAGTAAGATCTCAAGTAAAAAAATCTGAAAATAATCTCTTAATCTTTTTTTTTCTAATAGCTTAAGATTTATGAGTAAAAGAACCGTTTGCAAAGTATTTTCTAAAATATTTGCTAATTCTAAACTTATGAACAGATGAATTATTATTAAAACTCCTGCAATATTTATTAACCATCTTGGTAGAAAACGACTCTTATGTTCAAGAAGAAGAGCAATTAAAAACAAAGACAAAGAAGGTATATAATATTTTGTGGGCACTAATGAGTAAAGTAAAATATAAGGTATGACAAGACTAAGATAAACTAATAAAATTTTAGCTGAGGTTACTTGCAGTCTCATAGGGCTCACCGTAAAGAGCTAAAGTAGTAAGAAGCCTTATTTTATGGCTTTCTCCAAGACCGGGTGAAAAATAGAGCTTGCCCAATTTTAAACCAACAGCTTGTCCTTCCTTTTGCGCTTTTAAAATAAGATAGGTTGCACAGCTTAACTTTTCTTCCAAACCAATTATAGGCATCTTTGACAAATCAATAATAAAAGCTGGATTTTCTCCCTCTAAAAAGACTTTCCTTTTTAGTTCACCCCATTTTGCTAAAGCCTTCCAATAAATTAATTTTTTTGAAATTCCTGAAATATAATCCGATATACTATCAAATTCTTCAATCCCCAATAATCTTCCCTCCTGTCCAAAAACTTCTTTTTTTCCCTTAGTTTCACCTAAAAGATGACATTCTTTTGGCTCAGGAAAAACTACAAACCTTTGATTTAAAAGCACCCTTTTTCTCCTCTCAAAAAGCCCTAAAGGAAATAGAGAAGAAAGCACAACTTCTTTAATGTTATACACACCTCTTTTTTTTGGTATAAATACAAAAGATATCTCCCTATGCCTTGCAACAAAGGGAATCTTAAAAAAAATCTCCTCCTTATAACCTTTATTTTCTATTATCACTTTACTTCGATACAAAAGCCCCCATCCTTTATCCTTTTCTAATTTCATTTTTAAAAAGTTTTTTTTACCGGCGT
>JBKBJB010000090.1:0-3977 GCA_046294055.1 Caldimicrobium sp. | reverse complement strand
ATCTGTCATCAGAGGACTGCTATAATTCACAAATGGGTAGATGGTTATCCGCAAAGAGATACTGTTTATGGAAGTAAAAATGGAGAGCATCCCTATGCTAAAATGCCTAAGATGAAAGCTGTGGATACTATGAAGGAATCAATTTTTTGTGGACAATGCCACGGATTAGGGCCCAATTTTGAACTACCTGAGCCTTCGCAATGTGCTACTTTATATGGTTATTATTTATGGAGTTATGCTGCAAAAGGTGGAGCTAAAACTTGTCAAGATTGCCATATGAGAGAAAGTGGACTTGGACATAATATCCAGGCTTATAGAGACAAGAAAATGCAAGAAATGGCAGTAGATTTCCATACATATGCAAGACCTGTTTATTGGAGAGATGGAGCGGTAATGAAGCCTATGATCTATGCACAAGTGGAAATTAAAAACAAAGCAGGTCATGCTATACCAGATGGCTGACCCACCCCAAATAGACTGGTCCTGGAAGTGACCGTGAAAGATGCAAAAGGTCAGGTGGTCTATCAAGATAGCAAAATCTATATGCCCGTTCCTCAGCAATTAGGAAGAGGAGATAGAATGGGAAGAGGTCCCTATGATAAGTCTGGAATTCTTGTAGATTGGGCTTTACATCCTCTTGAGGAGAAAAAGGAAGAATATAGAGTTTTAGTTCCTGCTAAAGATGGAAAGCCTGAAAGTTACGACTATACAGTTGAATTTGAATTGTGGTACTTCCCCTTTGGGAAAAAAGATGACTACGCTCAGCTTTGGAGAAAAGAAACAAAACAAGTAAAATTTTCTCAAAAAGAACCTTATTAGAATCATAACAAATTTAGGGAGGAAGTCCTCACTTTCAAGGGGATTTCCTCCCATGTAGATAAAGTCTTGTGGATAAAGTCTTTTCTATAACTCATTTGAGAACTACTTAGAAAACTTCCAATCAGGTAATAGACTTAAAAAGACAGATTTACAAGCTGGTTTATGGTGTTTATAATTTATATTTAGTAAAGGAGGAAATAAGAATAGTGGGAGGAGTGGCCACAATATAGGGTCAAAAGACTACTCGAGCTATGAAAAAGTTTATCTTTTCAATTTTATGTATGTTTTCTTTTGGCTTTTTCCAAGATAAGGAAACAGGTGGCTTTGGAACACCCTTTGTGATTTGTGGAGGAAAGGGATTGACTCCTGAAAAGGAGAAATATGTGATTTATGCTGCCTACGGGTCTAACCTGTTAAAAGAAAGGTTTATGGTTTATATTCAAGGTGGAACATACGAAGGCTACCCCTATGCTGGAAGTAAAGATAAAACTGAGCCAATTGATTTGGGATGGGGGTTTATTCCGCACAGGCTTTATTTCGCAAAGAAATCGTCAAGGTGGGATAATAAAGGAGTTGCTTTTGTATCTTGTGAAAAAGAGTCAAATGAAGATTATCACACAGTTGTTAGATTATGGAGAGTGTCCTTAACACAACTTGAAGATATTCATAAGCAAGAAGGTAAAGGTTGGTACAATGTAAAGTTATATCTTGGGAATATTAAAAATATTAAGCTTGGAGAATTACATCATGAAATTAAAGGGGATATGGATATATACACCTTTACAGGTTGCTGGGAAAAGGAGGAGAGAGGGCCATCTGATAAGTATTTAGACATTATAAAACGAGGATTAAAAGAGACGACTAACTGGTCTGACAAAGAAATTGAAGAGTATTTTGCAAAAAGATTACCAAAGCTATGACTTATTGATTCATTATGCTTAAAAATTCTTCATTTGATTTGGTATCTTTCATTTTTTCTAAGAGAAATTCCATACATTCTACAGGATTTAATGGGGCAAGAACTTTTCTTAAGAGCCAAACTTTGTGGAGTATATCTGAAGGTAAAAGGAGTTCTTCTTTTCGAGTTCCGCTTGAATGGATATCAATGGCAGGCCAGATACGTCTGTCAGCTAATCTTCTATCAAGGACGATTTCCAAATTACCAGTTCCTTTAAATTCTTCAAAGATGACTTCATCCATTCTTGAACCTGTATCAATTAGACAGGTGGCAATTATTGTTAAGCTTCCACCTTCTTCTATGTTTCTTGCTGCACCAAAGAAGCGTTTTGGTTTATGAAGTGCGTTAGCATCAATTCCTCCAGAAAGAAGCTTACCACTTGAAGGCACAACTAAATTGTAGGCTCTCGTTAAACGAGTAAGACTGTCTAAAAGGATAACCACATCATACTTACATTCTACTAATCTTTTGGCTTTCTCTATTACAATTTCAGCAACCTGTGTGTGTTTTTGGGGTGGTTCATCAAAGGTAGAACTATTTATTTCTGCTCTTGGAACCATCCTTTGCATCTCAGTAACTTCTTCTGGGCGTTCATCTATTAAAAGTATAATAAGGTAAATATCTGGATAATTTTGCACTATTCCATTAGCTATGTTTTGGAGGAGGACCGTTTTTCCTGTTCTTGGTGGAGCTACAATTAATCCTCTTTGCCCTTTACCAATAGGGATGAAAAGATCAATAATTCTTGTAGAAAAATTATCAGGTTTCGTCTCCAATCGTATCCACTCTTTAGGATGAATGGGAGTTAAATGATCAAAGGGTGTGCGTGTGCGAACAACTTCAACAGGTAAATAATTTATTTTTTCAATCTTGGCTAAGGGAAAATATTTTTCACCCTCCTTTGCTTGGCGTATTGTTCCAAATATGGTGTCCCCAGTTTTTAAGCCAAACTTTCTTATTTGTGGAGGGGAAACATAAATATCTTCTGAGCTTGGTAAATAATTATAATCTTTGAAGCGTAAAAAACCAAAACCCTCTGGTAATACTTCCAATAAGCCTTCCACAAAAATTTCATATTCCTTATTTAATAAGGCATAAATGATTTGGTACATAACTTCGGTTTTTTTATAATAGGTTGTAATGTTTTCTATCCCTAAGGCTTCTCCTAATTGATATAGCTCTGTTAAGGTTTTCTTTCGAAGGTCTGAAAGGTAAATTATTTTCGAGTCTTTTCCTAAGATTTCCTCTATAATACTCTCTTCCATAAATCCACCTCTATAAGTTAATTATTTAAATGATTTGTTTAGATTGCTTTTCAAGAGCTTGTACCTGGCAAAAATATTCATTAAAAGTTAAGCTCCGCAATCAAAATTATTTCAAACTTTTAATATAATTTTCCCTAATTTAATGCACAAATTAAAAAGAAGAAATTTAAAGAAATAAACCGCTTCGTTTGCTTGTGCTTCAATCAGGCTCGCTCAAAAATTTTTTTATTTATAAAAAATTCACCCTCTAAATTTTGGAACAATATCTAAGTTAGCAGAAAGTAAGGCTTCTACAGGATGAACTCCTAAAAAAATATCACAAAATAATGAAATTGCTAATTGACTTCCTTTTCTATTTTGAGGCACATTAACTTTTGCTAATTTGCATTTCTCATTAAGCATTTGTTGAAGTTTTTCTGGCCTCCCTTTAAAATTAATGTCTTCTTGTTCCAAAATCCATTTTAGAGCATAAAGAATGTAATCTAAATTATATCCTGGAAGGTCGGTTAATTCTTTCTGATACTTTTTTAAAACATCTTTTACTGAATTGGTTTGCCAAACTTCAATAATTGCTCTAAATACTTTTTCAGCCTTTTCTTTATTGTAACAAAGTTTACCATAAAAATCTATGGCAAAATGAGCATGTTTTGGAGTATAAAATTTTAATTTTTCTGGCTCATAAATTGTCCTCACTTTAAAATCATTTTTCGATTTTGAATTTTCTGTTTTAACTAAAATCCAACCATTTGAAAGTTGAACAATCTCCAATATTTTCTTTTTATTTTTCCCTTTTCCTAAGTAATCTCCAACTTTAATCATAAATTATTTATTCCAAATTAAACTGTTCTTGTAAGGAGTTAATTTTTCTCCTTCTTCTGGTTTTCTAAAAATGAATAAATGCTCGTGAGCCAAAAGTAAAAAATCATATTTACTTC
>JBKBJB010000008.1:0-13316 GCA_046294055.1 Caldimicrobium sp. | reverse complement strand
AGATAATCTTTTGATAATGGCTGATGAAAGACTTTACAAAGCAAAGGTTTTAAAAAGAACAATAGGTAATGTAGTAACTAATTTTTTTAGTTTGTAATTTAAAGAAAATGGAAGAAAAAAGATATTTATTGAAATTTTTTTGTATTTATTAGTTTTAAAAGTTCTTGACATTTAGAAATTTTTACTTTAACATTCTCAAAAAATTCTGAGAGGGAGGTAAAGATATGTCTTTATGGGAAAGTGTTAAAAGTCTTTTTAAAGTCATATTTAGAAGTAATTATAGTCCTGTTGTAGGTGGTATTTTATTAGCTTTATTAGTTATAATTTTAGAAATGTGGTATAGACCATGGGGAATTGTGGGTGGATTAAGGAATTGGGGTGAATGGGTTTTATATGGAGTTAGGATATTGGATGAGGCACCTCCTCATCCTTTGTGGTTTTCTTCTTCTGTGTTAGATATAGGCCTTATTTTAGGAGCCTTTATCTCCGCAACTTTAGCTCAAGAATTTGGGATCCGAATTCCACCAAAGTTAGAAATTATAAAAGCTATCGTAGCCGGTATACTTATGGGATTGGGTGCTGCTTTAGCTCAGGGATGTAATATTGGTGGTTTTTATATGGCTATTGCTAATCTTTCAGCAAGTGGCATAGCTATGATGGTAGGATTAATTATAGGAGTATTTATTGGTGTGAAATACCTGCTTTGGGAGTTAGAAAGGTTTTCTTCCCAAGGTGGAATAGAAATTAGTACAAAAAAAATAAATCCCCTTTTAGGTATCATAGCTCTTCTCATTTTGCTTTTGGGTACTTTGAGTTATTTTGGAAGTGAAGCCGAAAATGGGGCTAAGTTAGGTGGCGCCTTTTTATTGACTGCAGGAATAGGTTTTGTTATGCATAGGTCAAGATTTTGTATTGTAAACTCTTTTAGAGAACCCTTTCTTTCTGGTGAGGCAACCATGGCAAGAGGAGTAGCTTTGAGTTTACTGCTTGCTACTTTTGGAATAATGTTTATAAAATTAGCAGGTATTCGAGAGCCCTATACTTATGTTACTCCAACATTTATATGGGGATCCCTAATTGGGGGAATTATATTTGGTGCAGCTATGGTTGTTGCTGGTGGATGTGGGTCAGGGTCGCTTTGGAGAGTAGGAGAGGGGCAAGTAAAACTTATGATAGTAGTTGTTTTCTTTGCTTTATCTAATGCAATTTTTAGGCATCTCTTAGATAATGTGTGGGAAGTATGGGAAAAAGGTTGGCTTGGGAAACAAGTCTATTTACCTGATTATTTAGGTTATGGAGGTACTTTTATACTCATTGCTTTTATTATTGCTATTTGGTATGTCATACTTGATTGGAATGAAAAGACAGAAAAGTTTGTGATAGGTTTTTAAGTTTTGAAATAAAATTAGACCAAAAAACAAATGGAGGTGACAACTATGGTAGACTTAACTTCAATTAAAGCGGATCAAGTTCTTGATTTAAAAGGGCTTTCATGTCCTATGCCGATGCTAAAAACTAAAAAGGCATTGCAGCAGTTGAAATCAGGGCAAATTTTAGAGGTATTGGGTACAGATCCGGGCTCTAAGAATGATATACCTAAGATGTGCGAAAAAGAAGGTCATGAATTTTTAGGTATGATTGACGAACCTGGTTATACAAGATATTTTATTAGAAAAAAATAATTAACCTTGAGGAGGAAAGTTATGGCAAAAGATCCAGATAAGTTAGGTATTTTTGTAACTTCACCTGTACATATGCCTGAACTAATTAAAATTGTTGAAGCTGCTTATAGAAAAGGTAAGAAAGTAAAAATATTTTTCACTTATAAGGCAACTCATTTGGTATTTCATCCAGATTTTGCAAAATTAAAAAATATGGTGCCTGAAGGAGATTTGGCTATTTGTGTGGCAGCTTTTGCTTGTGAAGGATATGAGCCTGAATATCATAATGAAGGACTTACTAATAATCAGATGAGGACGCAAGCCTTTCATGGTGAGCTTTTAGAAGAAGTAGGTAAATATTTAGTTTTATAAAGAGTCTAACTTTAGCAAGGGAGGGATAAAACTATGAGTTATAAAGTATGTTTTTTAATAGCAAATAGAACTTATATTTCAGATGGACTTAGGTCAGCCTTGGGGTTGGCTGTAGAAAATATGTATTCCTATGCATTTGTTTTTTATCAAAAGATGCCGGTAAAGACAGAATATTTAGATGAAAATCTTGCTTGGTTAAGAGATATGGAAGGTGAGGTTTATGCTGTAACGGAAACCATGAATGATGAAGCTAAAAATTTCAATTTACAAGAATGGGAATTAGCAGAAGCTACCCTTGATGATGTCGTTGAAAAAATTATAGAATGTGATTTTGTTGTAGGCTACGGATTGCCAGCTCAGATTGTACAAGCTCCACCTCAATGTGCCTAAATTTAAAGACTTAAAGGAGGGGTTATGAAGATATTAAATGTGTATAGACATAAATGTAGTGTGGATAATCCTGAAGTTAAAAAAATTGTAGAGAAATTAAAAGAAAAAGGCCATGAGGTCGTGGAGTTCAATCTTTTTGAAGCCAAAAGTGATGCTGATTTTGATCGTTTAATAGACCTTATTTGGGAAGCAGATAAGACTATTTCCTGGTGGTAAAAGTTAAGACTGAATAGTCAAATTTTCCGCAGGTTTCGGCCTGCGGTTATCCTAAGAGAAAAAATTATCCTTATGGTATTTTACTTAGTAAAGAAAGCTTTGATTAATATATAGGCAATTAAAAAGGCAGCTGTAATTCTTAATATCCATAAATACCAAGGGCTTTCTTTAAGATAAGACCACACAAAATTTTTATACCGTTGCCAAAGTGAGGGTTTATTCATTTTTTATAACCTCATAAATTGCTGGTAAATGTCTAAATTTTTCTGCATAGTCAAGGCCATAACCTACTAAAAAACCCTTTTCTAAAGTAAAGCCTACATAATCAATAGGGACTTCTACTTTCCTTCTTTCTAATTTGTTAATAAAGGCACAAATCTTCAAATCCCTTGGTTTATGAAGGGACAAATGTTTTCTTAAAAAATCTAAAGTAATTCCTGTATCTATTATATCTTCCACTAAAATAACCGGTTTTCCTGATATAGAAATTTCAATATCCTTTGTAATAATCACATTTTCTGAGGAAACATCAGAATAACCATAACTTTTCACACGGATGAAATCAATTTCTACTTCTTTTCTTTTGAGTGCTCTTACAAGATCTGCTAAAAAAATGAAGGCTCCTTTTAATGTTCCTATAACCACAAGTGGACCTTCAGGATAGTCTCTCTCTATAGCTTCAGCTAATTCCTTAATTCTTTTTTTGATCTTCTCTTCAGGAATTACCAATCTGAGTTTTTCCATAAGCAACTATTTATATATCTAACTCTCTATATTCCAATGCATGTTCTAAAATAAATTCTTTTCGTGGTTCTACATTCTCGCCCATAAGAATGGAAAACATTTCATTGGCTTTTTCAGCATCTTGAATACTTACTTTCTTAAGGATCCTTTTTTTGGGGTCCATCGTTGTTTCCCAAAGTTGGTGAGAATTCATTTCTCCTAAACCTTTGTATCTTTGGATATATAATCCTTTTCTACCTTCTTCCCTAAGATAGGCAAGAATATCAGCTAAATTTTGCCAAAAATTCTCAAATACTTTTTTTTCCTCCCTAAGTGTTATTTCCACTTGATAATCTAAATAATCTTTAATTTTGTCATAGATAGAATAGGCTTCGCGAAAAGCCTTTTCAAAAACAATTTCTGGTCCTATTTTGCAATAAGTAAATTTTTCTTCCTCAGAAAATAGATAAAATTCAAAATATTTTGGATTGTAACTGCTATTTCTTATTTTTGAAATCTTAAATCCTAATTCCTTAGCTGCCTGTGATAATTCTTCTATTCTTTTTTCATTTTCAAAATCTGTAAGCGTATGGAATCCCTTTTTAAAAAGGTGTAAAATAACTTTAGGTGGGTAGTTTTTTTTAAAAAGGGATAAGAGAGCTTTTTCGAGATGGAAGAAGTTCTGAAAGAAATTGACGGGGTCCTGAATTACTTGATGCACTTTTCCATCTTTTAATAGGGCAACTTTTAAATGATAAAGAATTCGTTTAAGTAGAGTCTTATCCAATTCTTCGTCATCTTTAATGTAGTACTCTTTTTTTCCATCTACTATTCTATAAAGAGGTGGTTGAGCAATATATAACCAACCTCTTTCAATTAGTTCAGGCATTTGTCTATAAAAGAAAGTCAAAAGCAAGGTTCTTATATGGGCACCATCTACATCTGCATCAGTCATAAGAATAATTTTGTGAAATTTACATCTATCCGCATTAAAGTTGTCACGTCCGATTCCAGTACCTAAACTGGCAATTAAACTTTTTATTTCTTCAGATGATAACATTTTTTCAAAGTTTGCCTTTTCTACATTAAGAATTTTACCTCTTAAGGGTAGAACGGCTTGAAATTTTCTATCTCTTGCCTGTTTGGCAGAACCACCTGCAGAGTCTCCCTCAACGATAAAAAGTTCCCTTTTAGCTGGGTCTTTTTCACTGCAATCAGCTAATTTTCCCGCTGTGAGAAATTCTTCAAGTTCACTTTTTTTTCTAACAAGTTCTCTTGCTTTTCTTGAAGCTTCTCTGGCTTTGGCTGCAGTTATAACCTTTTGAATAATTTTTTTTACTTCGGAGGGATTTTCTTCAAAAAATTTAAGTAAACCTTCATAAACAAAAGATTCAACAATGGGTTTTACTTCACTATTTCCTAACTTCATTTTGGTTTGACCTTCAAATTGTGGATCCGGAACTTTAAGATTGATAACCGCAGTCAACCCCTCCCTTACATCCTCTCCTTCAACCTTTATTTTAAATTGTTTAGGAACTTTATCAGACTCCAAATAACGATTAATAGCTTTAGTGAGAGCGGTTCTAAATCCTATTACATGAGTCCCCCCCTCTTTAGTATGAATATTATTCACATAACTGTAAATAGTTTCATTGAAACCAGAATTATATTGTAAGGCTACCTCTACGATGATATTATCCTTTTCGCCTGAAATATATATGACTTTATTATGAAGTGGGTCTTTTTTTTGATTTAGCGCCTTTACTAATTCTACAATACCTCCTTTAAACTGAAAGACTTCACTATATCCAATTCTGTTATCCACTAAATGGAACTTAACAGAAGGATTGAGATAGGCTAATTCTTTAATCCGTTTTTTTACAATTTCCAAATCAAATTCTAATTCATTGCCAAAGATTTCAGGGTCAGGTTTGAAGCAACATTTGGTTCCTCTTTTTTTTGTTTCTCCAATTACCTTTACTTCTCCTTCCGGAACACCTCTTTTATAGGTTTGTGTATAGATTTTGTTATCTCTATAGACCTCAACTTTTAGCCATTCAGAAAGGGCATTAACGACAGAAACTCCTACTCCATGTAATCCTCCAGATACTTTATAGACAGCGTGGTCAAATTTTGCTCCTGCATGAAGTCTTGTCATCACAATTTCTAAGGCAGAAATACCTTCCTCAGGATGAATATCCACAGGGATTCCTCTTCCATTATCTTCTACACAAGCAAATCCTTCTTCACTAAGAATAACTTTGATTTCTGATGCATGGCCTGCTAAGGCTTCATCAACTGCATTATCAAGCACTTCCCAGAGCAAATGGTGGAATCCATCGATATCCGTTGATCCTATATACATTGCAGGGCGTGCTCTTACCCCTTCTAATCCACTAAGAACTTTTATACTTTTTGCCTCGTAACTTTCCATTTAAAAAACCTCTTTTTTTAGAAAGATTGGTTTAAAGAACCATAGGCATAAGAAGATAAAGAAAACCTTCGTCTCTATAACCTGTAATTAATGCAGGAGCTCTTTCGTCTTGGATTTTCATTTCTATTTCTTCTGAATTCATATGCTCCAAAGCTGATAAAAGATATTCAGCATTAAAGGTGATGGCTTGAGGAGAACCTTGATATTCTGCAGAGATTTTTATTTGTGCCTTTCCTATTTCAGTCTCAGGTGATGATAGAGTAATCTCAGATGGGGCTAAATCTATTTTTATAGGTTTAAATCTCTCGGAAAGAATAAGTGCAACTCTTTTTACGGCATCCATTAAAAGCTTTCTATCAATTTTTAAAAAGTTTTGAAACTCTTGGGGAATAACAGCTCTATAATCTGGATAGCTACCTTCAATTGTTCTTGAAAAGAAAAAGCCGTCACTAAAAAATAGAACAGCATAGTTGTTTACAAAACCAAATTTAACTAAAAGCTCATCTTCAGATATTTCAGAAATTATGCCTGCCCCTTTTCTACTAAGAATAAAACCTTCACTTAAATTAGAATTTCCAATATTTAAAACTTCTGTTTCAAAAAGAGCTAACCGGTGACCATCTGAAGCAACAGCCCGGAGTTTTCCTTCCTCTTTTAAAGGTTCAAGATAAACCCCCCCTAAAACAAATCTTGCCTCATCCTTTGAGGCACAAAAAATTGTTCTCTCTATCAGTTGAGAAAGTACTTTTCCAGGAACTTCTAACAAATTCTCCTCAAAAAAATCCGGTAGATTTGGAAAATCCTCCTCAGAGGTAATGGAAATTTCGTAAGTTATTCTCTCACTTTCATCTTTTATAAGCAATCTACTATCTTCTTTAACTAAAAAAACTTCATCCTCTGGAAAATTTTTGATAATTTCATAAAATTTTCTACAGGGCACACAAAAAGAAGAGACCTCACCCTCAATTTCACAAGTTGTTTTTCCTTTAAAGCCCTGCTCTAAATCTGTAGTAGTTAAATAGAGTAAATTGTTTGTGTTGTCGAAATTTAATAGTGCCATAGATAAAACAGCCATTGAAGCTTTTTTATCTGCAATGGAATCCCCTCTTTTTAAGAGCTTTTCTAAATTATCTTTGTTAACTTTGATAACCATAATTTTACCCCCTTAGAAATGGTTATATGAGAATTAATTTTATTATAACATATTAGGAAAAAAAACTAAAGATCTCGGGATCTTTAAAAAATGTTCTCTTTCAAAGGGGATTATTCTTTCCATAAGAGGGAAAAAAGAACGAATAAATTCATGTCTTAGTTTTAATATTGCTCTGGCCAATATTAGTTGTATCTTGTCCCTGTGCATCAGGAAAATCAGCTTCCATAGTCATATCTGAAGGTTTTGCTTAAATTTTATAAAACAGAGACACTATTTTTTACTTAAACTTGTAAATCTTTTTAATGCATTTATAATAAATGATAAACGAAAGAGGTTAGAGACAGATGGAGATGGAGCTTAAGCTTGTTATATATGGTGATCCAGTTTTAAGGCAAAAGGCTGAGCCTGTAACCGATATAAATGGAGAATTAAAGACTTTAATTGAAAGTATGGCTGAGTTTATGTATAAATTAAAGGGGCTTGGGCTTGCTGCTAATCAAATCGGAATTGCAAAGAGATTTTTCATTATGGATATAGCTCAAAAAGAAGGGTCTCCTCAGCTTGAAGTATACATAAACCCAGAGATTTTATCTACTGAAGGGGAAACCTATTATGAAGAAGGATGTTTAAGTATACCTGGTTATTATGCAAAGGTAAAGAGGTATAAAAATTTAATTATTAAAGCTTATGATTTGGAGGGGAAAGAGTTTACCAAAGAATTATCAGGACTCCGTGCTATTGCTTTTCAGCACGAATTTGACCACTTAGAGGGGATTCTATTTATAGATAGGTTATCACCTCTTAAAAAAGAATTTTTTAAAAGATGGTGGAAAAAACACGGGCCTTTACACAAAAAGGAATCAAGCTATTAATCTAAATCTTTCAATTTTTTCAGCTTGCCCTATAGAATTGAGCACTAAGTAGACCCCTTCAACTTTATAAGGTTTTTGTTCTTCCACTTCTAATTTTTTACCTACTAAACTTACATATAGCTCTAAAGCTTGAGAAATTTTCATACCAATTACACTTTCTACGCTTCCACACATTCCGACATCTGTTATATAGGCTGTGCCTTGCGAGAGTATTCTCTCATCTGAGGTTTGAACATGGGTATGGGTGCCCAACACAGCAGAAACTAAACCATTTAAATAATAGGCTAAGGCTATCTTTTCTGAAGTGGCTTCAGCATGAAAGTCTATCAAAATGTGGGGTGTTTCTTTGAGAATTTCTTCAGCTAAAGTTTTTCCTGTTAGGAAAGGATTTTCCAATGGTCTCATAAATATTCTTCCTTCAAGATTTATGATACCTAATTTATAAAGTCCTTTATTAAGTATAGTCCAACCTTTTCCAGGTGCTCCAGGGCCATAATTTGCAGGTCTTAAAACCTTTTCGGTTTTTTGTAAATAAGGAAAAAACTCTTTTTTCCAAACATGATTTCCCGTAGTTAAAAGATCGAAGCCCAAGGAAAAAAGTTCCTCTGCTATTTTTTCCGTTAATCCATAACCTCCTGCTGCATTCTCAGCATTGGTTATGAGAAAGTCAGGCTTATATTTGCGCTGAATTTCTGGCAATAGCTCCTTTACAGCCTTTCTTCCAGAGCTACCAACTATATCTCCTAAGAAAACAATTTTCATTGCCTCTTCTCCTAATTAAGGGGATCATTTTGCATATTCAACGGCTCTTGTTTCGCGTAACACTGTAACTTTAATTATACCTGGATAAGATAGTTCTTTTTCTATAGCTTGGGCAATGTCCTTTGCAAGCACATAAGCCATTTTATCTGAGACTATATTACTATTTACAATAACTCTAACTTCTCTTCCAGCCTGTATAGCATATGCCTTTTCAACACCTTCAAAGGATTGAGCTAAACTTTCTAATTGATTTATCCGTTTTATATAAGCTTCTAAGAGCTCTCTTCTTGCACCTGGTCTTGCTCCAGATAAGGCATCAGCTACTTGAAGAATAATTCCGTAAAGACTGGTAATTGGTATGTCTTCATGATGAGAAGCAATTGCATTTACTATTTCTTCATCTTCTCCATATTTTCGAGCAAGTTCTGCGCCGATGAGGGCGTGAGGTCCTTCTTGTTCATAGCTTGCTGCTTTGCCAATATCATGAAGAAGTGCCATTCTTTTTGCTTTTTTGGGATCAAGACCAAGCTCTCCAGCAATAGCCACACAAATAATGGCAGTTTCAATAGAGTGCTGCAAAACATTCTGACTGTAACTGGTTCTAAATTTTAATTTTCCAAGAAGCTTTATTAGCTCAGGATGAATACCATAAACTCCTAATTCAAAAGCAGTTTTCTCACCCACTTCATAGATGTGTTGCTCCATTTCTTCCTCTACTTGTTTTACCACTTCTTCAATTCTTGTGGGATGAATTCTTCCATCTAAGATGAGTCTTTCTAAAGCTATTTTAGCTATTTCCCTTCTGAAAGGATCATGGCAAGAAAGAACAACAACCTCAGGGGTATCATCAATTAGAAGGTCTACACCCGTTAAGGTTTCAAAAGTCCTAATATTTCTTCCTTCCCTACCAATGATTCTCCCTTTCATTTCCTCGTTAGGTAGTTGTACCACCGAAACCGTTTTTTCAGTAACAAAAGGAATAGCTGCCTTAGCTATTGCATAAGCAATAATTTCTTGAGCCTTTCTTTTAGATTCTTCTTTGATTTCATTTTCAATCTTCATAATAACCTTAGCTTTTTCTTCAAGCAATTCTGCTTCAATTTTACTCAAAAGTAAATCTCTTGCCTCTTTTTCAGTTAATCCTGAAATTCTTTCTAATTCTGCCTTAGTTTTTTCCAGTAAAGTATTTATCTCCTTCTTAGATTCTTCCAATTGTATCTTAAGCTGTTCTATCTCTGTGCTCTTTTTATTTAAAATTTCTTCTCTCTTTAAAAATTCCATCTCTTTCTTCGAAAGGAAGTCTTCCTTTTGATAAAGCTTTTCTTCTTTTTTGTTTAAATCTAAAAACCTTTGTTGATATTCCTTTTCTAATTGGTCTTTGTATTTGTTTACTTCTTTTTGAATCTTTTCTTCTGCATCTTTTAATTTATTAAAGGCTTCTTTTTCTGCTTCTATTAAGATTTCTTTAGATTTTTCTTCAGCTGAAAGTATGATGAACTTTGCTTTTTCATTTGCCCTTTCTATTATGGCTCGGGCTTCCTTTTCTGCAGAAAATTTCCATTTCTGTTCTTTCTTTTTTTGAAGGTAAAGGTATATGCCTGCCAAAATGATACCAAGGATAACCCCTAAGAGAAAGCCTAAGAGATAACTCATCTTCAACCCTCCTTATGATTTATATTTTAGGAGGGTTAAGAGGAAAAGAGGACTTTAAGGAAAAAATTCCCAGGGTGCCGTGGTAGAGACCCTGCTCAAAGCTCTGGCTGATTAATTTTGAGGAGGGGGCTGGCTAGTTCTTTTCTCCACTCAAAGAACCCCAGCTCCACCTTACCTCTTCTCTCATTGGTGTTAGCTTGGCAGGTCATACCTCTAACTCACGCACACCCCAGGGATGTAGGTTCATTCTGTAAAAATTCTTCTAACTTTTCTAATTGCTCCTTAAGTAGCTTCTCTAATGCTTCTTTTTCTCTTTTTACTTTAACATAATCATAAGCAACTTGCATAAGCAACCAAATTGCCAGCTTGTAAAAAGGCACTTGCTTGTAAAATTGTACCTCCTCTTTCTTTTTCTCTAAATAAGCTAACACTTCATTTATCTCTTCTTCCGGAAGCGCACTCCGGAAGGTAAAACATTGGCCTAAAAATTCAAAAGTTACTTCATGTCCCATAACTAAACACTAAATCTGTGAAAGCTTTTCTATAAGACTACCAATTTTTTCCTTTAAAACCCTCTTTTCCTCTTCCCTCCTTTCTATATCTTCTCGAAGTTTTTTATTTTCTTCCTCTTTTTGTGTTATAGTTTCTATTAGTTCTTCTTTTTCTCTTCTTAGCTGTGTTATTGTATTTATAAGAAAATTTATCTTCTCTTCTAATTTCGCTATCTCTTGAAAGGCCATATTTTGCCTCCTAAATTTTTTTATTAATTTTAAACTCTTCTTACTAAATTTGCAAGTGCTCTCTTTTTTTAAAAAAATAATATTTCTTTGGTAAGAAAAATTTCACATCCTACCAAAAGCTTTTTGGTGAGAATAAACTTTCTCTACTTTCCGGCTATAGCCCTAAGAAACAGAGAGACTTTTTAATTAATTCTTGAATTGCCAATAAAAATACAGGATTTTTAAAAAGCTTTGAAAGTTTCTTGACAAGTAAGACTATAATGTTATTTAACAAATTGTTTATACTCTTTAACTTATAGAGGTAACAAGTGGGAGAAAGAGTTTCTGTTATTATTCCTACATATAATGAAGAAAAATATCTCCCTAAACTTTTAAAATCTTTGGCCTTTTTAAATCCTGATGAAGTGATAGTGGTTGATGGAAAAAGTACGGATAATACGGGACAAATTGCCTATAGCTTTGGCGCAAAATTTATTTCTTGTGAAAGAGGAAGAGGGCTTCAGCTTCATAGGGGAGCTTTAGAAGCTAAAGGGAATTTTTTACTTTTTCTTCATGCAGATACCTATTTGAACGAGAGAATAGATTTAAGTATAATTACAAAAAAAGGCATAAAGGCCGGATTTTTTAACTTAAAATTTGAAGAAAATAATCTTTCACTTCGGATTTTAGCAAGGCTAATAAATTTTCGAGCAAAGACCCTTTTTCTCCCTTATGGAGATCAAGGATTATTCATAGATAGAGACTTGTATTTTCAAATAGGTGGCTATAGAAACTTGCCTTTTTTAGAAGATTTTGATTTAATAAGAAGATTAAAAAAAGTTTATCTCCCTCGTTGCTTAGAACATACATTAATAGTCTCTGGGAGAAAATTTCAGTCAAAAATTCCAGGTTATCCCTTTTGGATAAGTATAAAAAATAATTTTCTCATTGCTCTTTTTTTGTTAGGGGTGTCTCCTGAATTTTTAAAAAAACTTTATAAATAGTACTGTGTTTTATTAATATTTTTTATATTTTTTATTTGTGAAAACTATTGACAAAGTTTTTCCAATATTTATAGTTTAATATCACACATAGTATCACGACCTATTATAATAAAATCCTCAAGGAGTAACAGAAAATAACAAAAAACATAGGAGGTGTACGATGGGTAGAGGTGTGAGAGGGCTTATGGGAGGTTTACTATGCTTAATGGTGATGGTCCTTTTTTATGGTAAAGCCTTTGCAACTAATTTTATTGAACCAGAGGAGTTTAAAAAGTGGCTTACCAGTGGGAAAAAAGTAATTATCGTTGACATCCAACCCCATGATGATTTTGTAAAGGGGCATTTTAAAGGAGCCATTGAAACTAATGCCTTTCCAGCAAATACTGATGAGCTGAAGAAAAGACTTGACAAAGCTCTTCCTATTATACAGAAGTCCAATGATCCTGTTGTGATTACTTGTCCAAGGGGAGGGAAGGGAGCCCAGAATACATACGAGTATCTTAAATCAAAAGGAGTTCCTGAGAGCAGATTATTTATTCTTAAAGGTGGTATGGCAGGCTGGCCTTACCCTGAACTTTTAGAAAAGACACAATAAAAACTTTAAAACTCTTTTAAAAGAGGGGCTATCTCTTGCCCCTCTTTTATTTTTGAGATTTCCTTAAAAAATAAGTAGTCCCGTGGAAAAGAAAAGAGAAGATTTTTTAGAGAAATATTCAGATTTTTTAGAGAAATGTTCAGATTGCGGAGCTTGTAAAAATATATGTCCCTTTTTAGAGAAATATGGGTTACCTTCTGAGATTTTAAGAAAAGAAAGTGTGGAGGTTTTTTATTGCACAAACTGTGGTGCCTGTAGTTTGGTTTGTAAAGAAAAGGCCAATCCTCATGAGGCTCTTTACATTCTTAAAAGAGAGCTCATTAAAGAAAAGAATTTTTTTGCAGAGGATATTTTAAAAAATGCCTACAATTTTGTGAAAAGGGGGCACTCTTTTCCATTTTCTCATTGGGAAAAGGGCGAAATAATCTTTTGGCCTGGATGTAGCCTTTCAGGTTCTTCTCCAAAATTAGTTAAGTCTTTGCTAAAATTTTTAGAAAGTAAATATGGGAAAAAAAGGGTTGGGTTAGTTTTAGATTGTTGTTTTGATCCTATCTATCAAAATGGGGATTTAGATACTGTAGAAAAAGCTTGGATAGATTTTAATAAAAAGTTTTCCTTTTATCATATTAAAAAGGTCATTACAGGCTGCACCAATTGTTATAAGATATTTAAAAGGTATGGAAAAAATTTTGAAATATCTCATATTCTGCAAGAATTTACAAAGGAAGACTTTCAAAAGGTGCCAGATGGTGCCTTTTTACA
>JBKBJB010000089.1:0-3997 GCA_046294055.1 Caldimicrobium sp. | reverse complement strand
TTATAAAACTTATAAGAGATGCAGGAAAGATACCGGTAGAAAGAGATACCTTTTATAAACCAGTGGCTATATACCCTTAGGCTCTGTTTAAAATCCATATAGCGCCAAAATTAAGGAAATAGGATCTAAAGTTGAGGTCGCATACGAAGTATGATATAATTCTTGGTAGTATGTGTGGTATTATAGGATCACCAGAAATAATAGTTTTATTATGGTTGGCGTGGTTAATACTTTTTATTTTTGCATTATTTGATGTGCTGAGGAGTGACTTTCCGGGGTATGACAAAATTGTATGGCTGCTTGTAGTAATCTTAGTTCCTCTAATAGGGCCCATCGCTTACTTTACAATAGGAAGGAAGCAAAAGATAAAAAAGGAGATGAAAAAATGAAGAGGGCTGGCATTTATATTATGGTGGTTTTAATTTTTTTGGTTTTCCTTGTTCCATCTATATCCAAGGCAAATGTTGATAGTATTGTTGAGGCAAACAATAAGTTTGCTTTTGATCTGTACTTAAATTTAAGTAAAGAGACAAAGACAGAGAATATTTTCTTTTCACCTTTTAGCATCTCAACCGCCCTTGCTATGACTTATGAAGGAGCAAGAGGAAAAACAGCTGAGGAAATGGAAAAGGTTTTATACTTTCCAAAAGATAACCAAACCCGTAGAAACGGTTTTTTAGAACTTATTACTGAGATTAACAAGGAAAATAAAAAATATCAACTACACACAGCAAATGCCCTATGGGTTGAGAAAACTTATAATCTTTTAAAAGAATATCTGGAAATAATAGATAGATACTATAAGGGAAAGGCAACAAAAGTTGGATTTATTAACCCTTATGAGAGGGAGCAATCTCGTCTTATGATAAATAAATGGGTAGAAGATAAAACAAATGGGAAAATCAAAGATTTAATTAAACCTAATATGTTGAGTGGAGGCGCAAGTTTAGTTTTAACAAATGCCATATACTTTAAAGGAAATTGGCAGGTTAAATTTGATAAATCTGCAACAAAGGAAGAAGATTTTAACATCACTCCCAAAGAAAAGATAAAGGTTCAGATGATGAGAATAACAGGGAAGAATCCCCCAAAATTCAATTACGCAGAGACAGAAGATTTACAGGTTCTTGAAATGCCCTATGAAGGTGATGAATTATCAATGCTAATATTACTTCCAAAAAAGAGCATTAATGATGTAGAAGAAACAATAACATATCAAAAGATAAAAGAGCTAAAGGGGAAGTTAGAGAAGGTGCCTGTAGAAGTTTATATACCAAAGTTTAAGTTTGAGAGCGGAGTTATACTCAACGAACTTCTTGAAAATATGGGGATGTCCACAGCTTTTATAGACCTCCTGGCAGATTTTTCAGGCATTAATGGTTATAAAGATTTATATATTGATAAAGCAATTCACAAGGCATTCATAGATGTTAATGAAGAAGGGACGGAAGCTGCTGCAGCAACCGCTATAATTATGGGACGGAAATCTTTGTCTTTTACTAAACCCGTTATCTTTCGTGCAGACCGACCATTTATGTTTATAATACAGCATAACAAAACCGGAGCTATATTATTCATAGGAAGGGTTTATAAACCGAGTTATTGACAAATGTAGGAGGTGAAAAATGCTTACAAGTGTATATGGAGCTATTCTAAAAACTGCTATCCTCTTTGTATTATTTCTTGTTCTTTTCCCTAATTATGGTTTTTCTATTGGAGATAAAGATGTTAAGAATTTTACATACTACGTATCATTTCATGGAGATAAGGTAAAGTTAAAAGATGGAGTTTTTAAACAGTACAATCCTCCGGATATTGTTCATATTGAAATAGAGCATTATAAACTTGTAGATTTAAACAATGATGGGATTGATGATGCTGTTGTTATTCTTGTTGGGAATTATGGTGGTAGTGGATCCTTTTATGAGTTAACTGTTTTACTTTCAAAAGGTAAAGATATTGTTCAAACAAATTCAGTAGTAATAGGTGATAGGATAAAAATCAAAAAAGTAAATGTTGATCTTTATGGGCCTTCCTTAGTGGGTCCTCCAGAAATTGAAATTTATGCGCTTACACATAGGGACTCAGACGCTTTGGCTTCTCCCAGTAAAAAAGATATAATTTGTTATGCTTTGTCTTCACGTGAAGCACTTGTTCCTTGCGAAGAAGTCAGAACGTATGTTAAAAAACCAGCCCTATACTTATATCCCGAGAAAGAACAAACAGTTAAGGTAAAATTAGCACCAAAAGGTGATATTAAAAAAGCCATACCACCTTACAAAGGCGAATGGATAGTTAAAGTTACACCAAGCGGAAAAATTAATAACCAGTATGACTACCTTTTTTACGAGGTGAGATTAGAAAAGCCTTATCCTTTAACCAATACTGGATGGGTTGTGCCTTATTATGAGTTATCCAAATGGTTTGATATTTATCTACCAAAGTTAGGTTTAAACAAAAAAGAAACCGATGACTTCAAAGATTACTGGTTAAAAGAGCTAAAGCCTTATAGATATTACGAAATTAGGTATATTGATGAAAAGTTTTTAAACGAAAACCTATCCATAGACATAGATCCAAAACCAGATACTTTTATCAGAGTGTTTTTGCATTTTAAAGGCACAAACAGCAAGCGCAGTCTTACAGAGCCTAAGATAGTTAAAAAGGACAGAAAAGGCTTTACAGCGGTGGAGTGGGGCGGTATTAATGCCGAAGAATTTGAAGGTAATTTTAGCTTTTTGCCAACAGATATAGGCGAGCTAATCCTTAGAGAGTTAAATATAAAAGAACATAAACTTTATATTAGAGTTAGCTCCAATGGATGCACGCATAAAGGAACTTTGAAAGCTGAGGTTATTAATAGTCCTACAAGAGTTGATAAAGATGTACCCCATTATGAAATTACCTTTTTTAGAGTAATTCCTGATACCTGTAAGGCCTTCTTACCTGATGGAATTTTGATAGAGTACGATTTACAAAAAGACTTTGGAATAAATACTAAATTGCCTTACACAATTTCAATAAGAAACTTAATTTATCCGTTGTTATCTAAGGAACCATATTTTGAATTTTACCCAAAAGTAGAAGGTCCTATAGATATAGACGCTTTAAAAAAAGACCTTATTAAAGCCACGATTAAAGCAATAGAAATGGAAATAAAAAGATACGAAAAAAGTAGCCATTCAGACAAAGAAAAGAAGATAAACTACCTAAAAGGTGAGTTAAAAAAGTTCAAAGAGATGAAACCTGATAGTTATGAGTTAGAAGGAAAACACGAGGACGAACCGTTGATAGATTTTAATAAATTTGGTCCCCTTATGCCACCAATCAAAAGAACAATTGAAGTTCATATTACAGAACCCTTAAAAGTGGGTGATTTATTGTCTTACAAAGGGATGACAAAATGTGGCCCCTTTTATCATTTAGTTGGAATTAACCATAAGATCGCTGAAGATTTAGGAGTAGGTATATACAAGGCAACAATCTATCTTGTATATAAAAGGGAATACTTTGGTTTTATTAATAGCTATTATGTTTATTTGTTAGGTGTTGACAAGTAATGTAAAAGGCATATATTTGTGATATAAGGAGGTGTAAAAATGAAAACATTTAAAAGCCTTTTCACATTAACCTTAGTTGCTCAATTAGTTATTATTCCCCGAATTCTATATGCAGGTTCAGCTTACGATTATCAAGTCTGTCCAGGTTGTGGTGGACACGAAGAACGCACTTATTATATTCCTGAACCTAGACCAGTCATTGAACCTCAATCCGAACCAGGGTCTGAACCTAGTAGAAAGTGCTATGTTGAAGAATATGTCTGTGGGCAGACCTGTTGGGAAGGCAGCTTTGACGGAGATAGAAGCCGACAAGGTATGGGCTATTGTATTGATAAAATATGCACAAGGATAGTTTGTGAATAATAGACCTTAAAAGAAAGTTGAATTTTGAGGTATGTTAACGCCTCTATCGCAGGGCTTGGAAGAAAAGGAATAGT
>JBKBJB010000088.1:0-4008 GCA_046294055.1 Caldimicrobium sp. | reverse complement strand
CCATCTTCTTTTATATCCTTAAAAATTCCTAAGGGATAGTAGGTTGTTAATTTATCAATATATTTAGTTGCAGAGACAGGATCCCTTTTCCAATTAATGGGGCAGGAAGAGAGGAATTCCACAAAGGAAAAGCCTTTACCTTCAATTTGATAAAGAAAAGCTTTTTTTAGAACTTTTTTTGCTTCAAGAATTCTTTTGGGGTTATTAACAGCTACCCGTGCAGAAAGCGAAACCCCTTCAAAGACGCTTAACATCTCTGCTACTTTTAAAGGATAACCATAGGTGTTTGGATCCCTCCCGAAGGGAGAGGTGGTTGTTTTTTGATGAGGTATAGTTGTGGGAGAAAGTTGGCCACCTGTCATACCATAAACGGTATTATTAATCATAATTGCAGTTATCTTTTCACCCCTTGAAGCGGCATGTAAGCTATCTCCTAAACCAATAGCAGCAAAATCTCCATCTCCTTGATAGGTAAAAACAACTAAATCAGGCCTTGCTCTTTTTAACCCTGTTGCTACTGAACAAGACCTCCCATGAGGTGCTTCCACTATATCCACATCTATATAATTATAGAGTAAACAAGAACACCCAATAGAGGCAATTCCAATTACTTTTTCCTGAATTCCCAACTCGTCAATAGTTTCACAAAGAAGTCTATGAATAAGACTATGATGACACCCTGGGCAATAATGAAAATAATTCCTTTTTAAACTTTTGGGGAACTTGAACTTCTTAAACATTTTTTAATCTCCCTTTCGATATCTTCTGGAAAAGGTAATACACTGGGAGGATAAAACTTAGAGATAACTTTACCTCTACCTTCAAGACTAATGATAACATCCTCTACCATTTGTCCACAATTTAATTCAAAAACGATAAATTTCCTTTTTTTTCTGCCAGAAGCTAACATTTGAATGGCTTTTTGGGGAAAGGGAAAAAGGGTAATAGGTCTAAAATATCCTACTTTATAACCCTTTTCTCGTAAATTAAAAACTGCTTCTTTACAAAGTCTTGCCATTGAGCCAAAGGCAATAACAATAATCTCCTCCTCACCGTCAAAAATTTTTTCATACCGTATTTCTTTTTCCATAGATTTATATTTTGCTTTTAATTTTAGATTTCTTTCGACTAATTCTTTTGAATCGAGAAAAAGACTTTTTATTACTCTTGCAGGTCTTCCTTTTGCTCCAGTTAATGCCCAATCTTCTTTAGAAATCATTTTCACCTCAAGAGGTTTTAGCTCCAATGGTTCCTTCATTTGCCCAAGTATGGCGTCTGAAAGGATCATAACAGGGTTTCTATATTTATCAGCTAACTCAAAGGCTTTAGCTGTAAGAATATAGGCTTCTTCACACGAATAAGGGGCTAAAACTAAAAATCTTCCATCTCCGTGCCCAGGTGCTTTTACTGCTTGAAAATAATCTCCTTGAGATGCTTCAATTCCACCAAGACCTGGCCCCCCTCTCATCACATTTACTACCACGCAAGGAAGTTCTAAGGCGATCAAATAGGAAAATCCTTCGCTCATTAGAGAAATCCCTGGGCTTGAGGAACTTGTCATAACCCTTGCCCCGGTTGCACTTGCTCCAAGCACCATGTTAATAGCGCTTGTCTCCGATTCTGCTTGCAAAAAAACTCCCCCTCTTTTAGGTAGCTCGTAACTCATTATTTCTGGAATTTCATTTTGTGGGGTTATGGGATACCCAAAATAACATTGGCATCCACCCTCTAAAGCTCCCAAAGCAATTGCCTCAACACCCTTTACAAGAACCTTCTTATTTTCCAAATGACTCCTCCCCAATAAAAACAACTTCTGGACACATAAGATAACAAATCCCGCAAAGAGTGCACTTTTTAGGATTAACAAGAGAAACTACTTTATAACCAAAAGTATTCCTTTTCCCTGAAAAGGCAAGCACTTTTTTGGGACAAAATTCAATACATAATCCACAACCCTTACAACGATCTTCTAATATTTTAAAAGACATTTTTAAGTGAGTTCCTTAATAGTATCTTCTAAGCTTTTTACATTTTCTATACTATAGCACTTAAAGGGTTTATCCTGGAGGATTTGTGAAATTAGCCCTTTTAAGATGGGCTTAGGTCCAAGTTCAATAAAATTTATAATGCCTTGAGAATAAATTCTTTCCACAACCTCTATCCATCGAACCGGAGAGGTAATTTGTTTTTTCATAAGTTCTTTGACCGTAGTTGCGTCCCTCTCAAACTCTGCACTCACATTGCTTATAAAAGGTATTTTAGCTTCGTTAAAATTAATAGTATCTAAAAAAGCTGAAAATTCTTCCTGAGCTTCCTTCATCAAAGGGCTATGGAAGCCGGCACTCACTTTTAACTTCACTATTTTTCCTCCCTCTGCTTTCACCTTTTCAGCTACTTGCGAAAGCCCTGGTTCTTCTCCACTTATAACAACTTGTTTTGGTGAGTTAAAATTTGAAATTATCACAAGTCCTGGGGCATTTTTTATAATCTCATCCAGTCTTTCTATAGAAAAATTAATAATAGCATACATCCCTGAGGGTTTGTCCTTTCCTGCTCTACCCATAAGTTCTCCTCGCTTTTTTACAGCCTGGAGGGTATCAGAAAGGGAAAGCACTTCTGCGGCATAGAGAGCGCTAAATTCTCCTAAACTATGTCCTGCAACAGCTTGAACCTTTTCAAATTTCTTCCCAATTAATTCTTTAAAGACCTCAAAAATACAAAGATTCACTATGGTTATGCAAACCTGTAGATTCTCTGTTAAGGACAGTTCCTCAAGAGGTCCCTCAAAAACGAGTTTTTTTAGAGGCAGTCCTGTTAAATCCTCTCCTTGAGAAAAAATTTCCCTTGCCTTTTGAAAATTTTCATAAAAATCTTTTCCCATACCTACATATTGTGAGCCCTGGCCAGGGAAGACTATTGCCCACATAATTTATTCTTCTTCTTCGAGCAACCTTTCTGGAACGAAATCTTCAAACTCCTCTGAAACTTTTATTTCATAGTCCTCGGGTCTTAGAAGCTCATCCAATTCCTGCACATTATTCAATTCTACCTTTATTAACCATCCTTCTTCATAGGGGTCCTCGTTTAATATATCCACATTATCTAATACCTTTTCATTTACTGCTGTAATTATTCCTGAAACAGGCATTGATAGGTCAAACACTTCTTCTACGCTTTCAATGCTTCCAAAAATATCATCTTTTTCGTATTCCTCACCCTCTTCAGGCAAATCAATGTCTATAATTTCAATTTCTTTAACAGAAAAATAATCAGTAATTCCTATTTTTACTGTTTTTTTCTTATCTTTTTTTACCCAAAGATGCTTTTCTGTATAAAGTCTGTCCTCTGGAATCCTCATTCCCTCCTCCTTAAAAGGATTTTTTTAAGCTTAGGCCTTACAAATCAATCTGCCCTTTTTATAATCTACTTTTTTAAATTTATCAAGTCCTAAATCCCTGCCAAGACTTAGAATTGGAAACTATCCCTAAAAATTGCAAAAGGCGATCAATGAAATCATTTATTAACTCTCCTAAATCCTTAGGTTTATTATAGAAACTTGGCATAGCAGGAAAAATTATCCCACCTGCTAAGGTGACATTTAGCATATTTTGCAGATGAATGAAACTTAGAGGTGTCTCTCTTACAACTAATAAGAGGGGTTTTCGCTCTTTTAGCATTACATCGCCTGCTCTGAGGAGCAAATTACGAGCCTGCCCTGTTGCAAGCCCAGCTAAGGTGCCCATACTACAGGGTATAATAATTAGTCCTGCGTAAGAGCTTGAGCCACTTGCTGGCGGAGCAGAAATGTCCGTCTCTTCGTACACTACTTCTACATATTCTTTAAGTAATAACCAAGGCTTCCCCAATTCATATTCCCAAACCTCTTTTCCTGTCTTTGTAATAATTACTTCTACCTTAAGCCCTAAATCTCTCAGCTTTTCTATTAAAGTTAAGGCGTATATTGCTCCGCTTGCCCCGGTTATTCCTACTAAATACTTTTTTTCCATC
>JBKBJB010000087.1:0-4033 GCA_046294055.1 Caldimicrobium sp. | reverse complement strand
AAATAACATATACAACAAACTACCCTCATTGGAGGGCTTAACATGAAAAATTTTGAATTTTATTATCCCACGAGAATCGTCTTTGGTAAAAATGCATTGAAAAAATTTGAAGAAGACCTACCTTCTTATGGAAAAAAAGTTCTCTTCGTCTATGGCAAAAACTCCTTAAAAAAAACGGGACTTTATCAAAAAATTCTATCTCTTTTAAGGAAGAAAGAAATTGAGGTTGTTGAATTTGGAGGAATAAAACCAAATCCCCCTTTGTATCAGGTTGAAGAAGGAATTGAACTTGCCCTTCAATACAAACCACATTTTATTTTAGCGATCGGTGGTGGAAGCGTCATTGATGCAGCAAAAGCTATAGCTTGTGGTTTTTATCATAAAGAGAACCTTTGGGATTTTTATGAGAGAAAGGGGGCACCTGAGAAGGCCCTACCTTTAATCACTATACCTACTATTTCCGGGACCGGCTCTGATACAAATGATGCTTCTGTAATAGTAAATACCAATAAAGGATTAAAACTCAGTTTACGCTCACCATTACTTTTTCCTAAAAGCGCCTATTTAGACCCCACATTAACTTTCACGGTACCAAAAAACTATACAGCATCTGGTATTATGGATGCCTTTTGCCATCTTTTTGAATTTTTTCATTTTAGAGTGAATAAAAACAAAGGATTTTCTGAGAATTATTTGATTTTTCTTATGAAATCTTTGCTTAAGGCTGGATATGCTGTGATGGACAATCTCAAGGATTATACTTCCAGAAGTGAAATTATGTGGATTTCTGCCCTTGCTCTTTCACCTATTGTGCGAGCAGGTACCGATCCCTGTAAATTTTTTTTACATTCTCTGGAACATCCTTTAAGTGCTATTTTTGATACTACTCATGGGGTTGGCCTCTCAATTTTTATGAGAGCTTACTTAAAAAGATTTTCTACTCATAAAATTGTAAGAGCTTTTTTCCAAAATGTTTTTGAAATTCCTTCAGGATCAAACCTTTCAAAAAAAGGGATCAAAACATATGATTCTATTTTAGAAAAATTTGAAATCCCCAAAAGTTTAAAAGATTTAAATATTCCTAAAGAGGCATTACCAGACCTAATAGAAAAAGCTTGTGAGATACTCTTTATTTGGAAAGCTGAAAAGGAATTTTCACCTCAAATAGTAAAAGAGTTATACGAAGTGGCATATGAAGGTTAGGGTCTTTTGACCTTCCATTCAGTAATCAAAAAATTATCAACAACAAAATGGTTTTGAATTTGAAAGGATAATATTTTTTTAAGACTTTTAAAGCCTTCCCCACCTACTAAGGTAGGCACGTTTTCACCGCCAACTATTACAGGCAGATGAATAATCCTTAATTCATCTATAAAACCTAATCTTATTAGCTCCCAATTAATAGAGGCTCCTCCTTCAACCATGAGCTTTTTAATTCCTCTTTCATAAAGCAGTGGTAAAAGTTTTGTAAAATCAACCAAATCTTCCCCTGAAATAATAATTTCTGCACCTAAGCTTTTAATCTTCTCGAGCCGTTCCTTAGGAGCTCGCTCAGTAGTAACAATTATAGTGGGGGCATCTTTTGAAAAAATATTTGCATCATATGGAACATTGGCAGTAGAACAGGGTATAATCCTCACAGGATTTTTTCCCTCTACATATCTAACAGTCAAGTTGGGATTATCTGTTCTTACAGTTTCACATCCTACCATAATTCCATCTACTTGTGCTCTAACACTATGAAGATATTTATAAACCTCCTTTGTCATAAGGCTCATAAGTTCTTTAGAAGAAGCTCCCCTATATAAAGTTAACTTTCCGTCTAAGGTCACTTCAGAAATGATAATTACATAGGGTCTATTCATCCAGCACCTTCCCAAAATTTTTGTACAAATACACTACTCGTTGAATTAAAGACATAGCTGTTAAGATGGTAATAAGCTTTATACCAAAACTCAGACCAAGTTCAAAGTTTGCTTTCTCTAAAATGGTAAATATATATAAGACTAAATGTGTTTCAGGTCTGCCAAAAAAACCTACTCCTTCTAAAGGATCAGTTATTTTCCCTTTAACTTTACTTTCATACCCAATTTCTGCATAAGTAACTGGTTTAATAAAGGAATGTAGCATAGAAAAAGTGATAGCAAGTATAGCCCAAGAAGGGCTTGCATAAATAAAGCCTATTACCCCTAACAACAATCCGTCAATCCATTTGTCAACTATCCAATCAAGCACTGCTCCAAATTTGGTCGGTCTCTCTATTTCTCTGGCAACAGTTCCATCTATTAAATCGAATAGTCCTGAGAAAATTAAAAGAAAAAGTCCAGTCAAAAGATTTTCATAATAATAAGCTAAAGCTGAAGCTGTCCCAGTTAGTAGTGAAAAAAAAGTAATTACATTGGGCGGTGTTTTCGTTTTAAAAAATATGTAAGCAAAGGGGACATAAAATTTTTTTAACGCTTCTTTCTTTCCTGTCAAATTCATATTAACTTATTTTATTTAATATCCATAATCTTGTCAAGATAGAAAAATCCTTTTATTCCTACAATAGGAAAACTGCTTATCCAAAGCCACATCAAACTAAAACTCAATCATGGGTTATGTCCAAAAGCTGCCTATCTTAACAAAGAAGGAACTGGTGCTTTAGCTGAAAGTTTATACTTTATCATCAAGAAAGTTAAAAAGGCACCCAGGGGGTATCCCCCTTGGGGTCACGGATTTTACATATCTTTTTTAGTGGCTTTTAGATGAGCTTTGCCCTGAAAGTTTTTGTTGATATCTTTTCATTCCCTTTACACCTATGTGACAGGAAGCGCACTTTGTATTTGATGCAAAGGCACCCTTTCCATCATGACAGGCACCACAATACTTTCCTTTATAGAGAGATTCCATATTAAAATCAGGATTTTCTTGTGATTTAAGAGCTTGCATTTCAAATAACCCACTATGACAAGCATCACAACTTAATCCCAATTCTTTAGCATGATAATTATGACTAAACAAAACACCTTTTACTGGTTTATTGTAAACAATTTCAGGACCTCCTGCTTCATCACTTTCCATAAAAACTATACCCTCTTCAGTTTTAGCTATAAGAAGGGTGATCCAACTTATTACCAAAAATATAACTATTGCCAAGATAGTCTTTATTCTTAACATTTTCTACCCTCCTAACTTATAGTATAGAATACATTTGGTTTTGCGCCTGTTTCTGGTTTTAGAACCCATACAGGTTTTGCTAATTGATGCACCAATTGATAGACTTCACTGTTTGAATCAGAGAGATCTCCAAATATTCTAACTCCGGCAGGGCAAGCAGCTGCACAGGCTGTGAGTTTTTCTCCTTTTGAGAGCCTTGACTCCCAACAAAAATCACATTTGTCAATAGCATGCTTTTCTTCGTTAAAGTACCTCGCATTATATGGACAAGCAGCCATACAAGTTTTACAACCAATGCATTTATACGATATCATTTTAACTATCCCTGTTTTTGGATCTTTTATGGTAGCCTTTGTAGGACAAGCTCTGACGCAAGGAGGATTATTACAATGATTACATAGGATTGGCATAAATATTCTCTTTTGATCCAAAGCCTTCTCATCGTATCTTTCAAGGATCATCGTTCTCCAACCATAATCTGGTACATGGTTTGTTGTTTTACAAGCCTCCATACATAATTCGCAATTAATACATCTATCAATTTTAATAACCATAGAGTAATGAGGTTTATAGGGATATTCCTTATGTATCTCCTCAGCTGAGGCTAATCCTTCTGCCACCTTTGATACAACAGAAAAAATACTTCCTCCTGCAAAGACTCCTGTTATGATTAATCCTATTTTTAAAAATTCTCTTTTAGTTTCATCTGGTACATTCTCTGTTCCTTCATTCTTCAAATTCAAAAGCCAATTTTTCATATCTTTAAACATTTTCTTTCCACCTCCTTTAATGAATTTCTGTTTTATGACCCTTAAAAACTTTTTCGCCGATTAAAAAGCCTAAAAGACAAAAGGAGATAGACCCAATTATAACC
>JBKBJB010000086.1:0-4204 GCA_046294055.1 Caldimicrobium sp. | reverse complement strand
ATCCAGAAGCTGCTTTAGCAGGAGCATTAGGAGTAAGAATCTTAGGTCCTGCTTATTATGAAGGAAAACTTATAATAAAACCTTATTTAGGAGAAGAAATAATAAAAAACTTGGAGCCAGCTTTACCTATAAGTAGAATAATTATGTATTTATCTTCATTCTTTTGGGTTTTTATATTAACTTGTATGTTAAGGATTAATTAATAGAATTTTTTTAATAATAATGAAAAATAAGCCTCTTCACGGTGGAAATATATTTTTTTATGCCAGTAAGCTTTGTCTCTCACCTGTAGAAATAATTGATTTGAGCTCCTCCGTGAACCCATTGTTATACGACTACCTTAAAGATAAAGGGCTTGATCTCTATAAATATCTTGAATATTATCCAGATCCAGAGTGTACAGAGTTGAAAAAACTCTTAGAAAAAATCCATTCCTTAGACTGGAAATATTTTCTTATAGGAAATGGATCTTTTGAACTAATTCAAGCCTTTTTACAATTTATCTTACCTAAAAATACCACAGTACTTCTCCTTGAACCTACATTCATAGGTTATAGATACATTCTCTCCAAAAGAAAAGACATTAAAATAGAAACCTTTATTCATCTTGAAGTGAAAGAACATTTAAATTATATAGAGAAATTTTTGAAAAATAATACCTCACCGAAAGTGGTTCTTCTTTGCAATCCCCAAAATCCAACAGGAGCAGTTTATTTTAAGAGCGATCTAATTTCTTTACTTTTAAATACTTCAAATAGCTCTAAAACATATTTTCTTGTTGATGAGGCTTTTATAGATTTTAAAGAGGAGGAATCTTTAATAAAAGAAGTAAAAAATTTTCCTAATCTTTTTGTTTTCCGGTCTTTGACAAAATTTTATGGGATGGCGGGATTGAGACTGGGTTATATAGCAGGAAATAAAAATATTCTGAATAAACTAAAAAATTTTTTACCCACTTGGAATGTTAATACTTTAGCTCAATTTTTAGCTAAATTTTTATTGTTAGATGAATATTTTAAAAAAAATATTTTAGAATATTTCTTAAAAGAAAAAGAAACATTTGAAGAAAAACTTAGAACTTTGGGGGTAAAATTTTGGCCAAGTGTAGCTAATTATTATTTATTATATTTAAGAAAAGGGGAGGAATTTTATAACTGGTTGTTAAAGGAAAAGGGAATATTAGTTAGAAGTTGTTATAATTTTACGGGGCTTGACGCAAATTATATAAGAGTTTCCCTAAAAAGGAAAGAAGAAAATTTAAAATTTCTTTTTGCCTTGGAGGAATGGTGCAAGCTTTTTTAGTTTCTGCTCCAAGAAGCGGTGAAGGAAAAACTTTGTTAACTTTAGGTTTACTCCGTCTTTTTAAAAATAAAGGGTTTAAAGTCCAACCTTTTAAAGTAGGACCAGATTTTATTGATCCTAAATGGCACCAATTTGCTTGTGGCTCTTCATCTTATAACTTAGACCTATTTTCTATGGGAGAAAAAAGGTTAAAAGCCCTTTTTTATAAAAAAACAAATCAAACCGATATTGCTATAATAGAAGGTGTTATGGGACTTTTTGATGGAAAATACTCTTCTTTCAAGTTAGCGAAGCTTCTAAATATACCCATTGTGCTTATTATAGATACCTTCGGTTTGTCGGAAAGTATAAAATACCTTATAAAAGGATTTTCTGAAAAAATAAAAAAAGCTAATTTAACCTTTTCCATTTTTTTAAATAAGGTCTCTTCAGAAAGACACCTTTTACGTTTAGAAAAAGCCTTAAAAGGGTATAATATTTTAGGTGTTCTATATAGAAACAAAGAGTTAGAACTGCCCTCCAGACATCTTGGATTATATTTACCAGAAGATTATTCCAAAGCAGAGGAAGTCTTAGAAAAACTTGTATCTTATTTAGAAAAAACGGTAAATTTTTCTCTTCTTAATGAATATAAAATTGAAAATATTAAAACCTTGCCTAAGGAGACCTTTCTTCCCCCAATTCCATATAAAACTATAGCTATAGCACAAGATAATGCCTTTAATTTTTACTATAACCATTTATTAGATGAGTTAAAGGAAAGGGCAAAGGTTATATATTTTAGTCCTTTAAAAAATGAAGAAATTCCTTCAGAAGCAGAGGCAGTATATATAGGAGGAGGGTATCCTGAACTATGGGCAGAAGATTTAAGTAAAAATAAAAAAACCATTAAATCTATTAAAAATTGGGTTGAAGAAGGATACCCTCTTTATGCTGAATGTGGAGGCTTAATATATTTATCAAAAGAACTTTTCTTTTCAGAAAAACCCTATATCTTTTCTCAGATCTTTCCTTTTATAATTAAAAGAGAAAAATTAACGTTAGGATATAGGAAAGTAAAACCTCTTCAGGAAATACCTTTTTTTGAAACCAAAGCTCCTTTTTTTGCTCATGAATTTCATTATACAAACATAACTAATTCTTTAAACGCTAAAAGCTTAAAAAAGATTCGTCGCATATTTCGTGTTATGCCTTTTGAAGGGAATAAACTCTCTAAAACTTTTAGAGAAGGCTTTCTATACAAAAGGTGTTTAGCTACATATATGCATCTTTTAAGTTTTTACAATGTTTGACCTGTAAGTTTTTTTAAAGCCTGTAGATATTTCTCTCGTGTCTTTTCCACTATATCTTTTGGAATAGGTGGTGGTGGTAATCCTTCTTTCCAACCACTATTTTTTAACCAGTCTCTTATAAACTGCTTATCATAGCTTTTCTGTGGTTTCCCTGGTTGATATTCTTCTAAAGGCCAAAAACGAGATGAATCAGGAGTTAATACCTCATCCACTAAAATAATCTTATCTTCATACATTCCAAACTCAAATTTAGTATCTGCTATTATAATTCCTCTTTCTTCAGCATAGGTGGATGCCTTTTTATATAACTTAAGGGATAGTTCCTTAAGAATGGTTGCATTTTTTTCTCCAATTAATTGACACATCTCCCAAAAGGAAATATTTATATCGTGTTTTCCAATTTCGGCTTTAGTGGAGGGGGTAAAAATGGGTTCTGGCAACTTATCACTTTCTTTTAAACCCTGAGGTAATTGAATCCCAGAGACGCTTCCTTTTTCTTGATATTCTTTCCAAGCAGATCCAGTAATATATCCTCGTACAATACATTCTATTGGAAAAACTTTTGCTTTTTTAACAATCATACTCCTATTCCTAAGTATCTCTTTATAAGGTTGTAGAGAAGGGGGATATTCTTCAACTTTAGAGGTAATGAGATGATTCCCCACAATATCACTTAGATAATGCAGCCAAAAGAGAGTCATAACAGTAAGAATTTTTCCTTTATCAGGTATAGGTGTAGGTAAAACTACATCAAAAGCTGAAATCCTATCGGTAGCAACTATTAAGAGACTCTCGCCCAAATCATAGATATCTCTTACTTTACCTCTATGAAGTATAGGGACACTTTTAATTTCAGTTTGATATAATCCTTCCATAAACCATAGAACTAAATCTTTTTAGCCTGAGAGTCTTGCTAATTTGCGGGTGCGCTTTTTAAAAACACTTGCAAGCCTTCTATATCTTTCGTATTTCTTCCAATCTTTATTAAGTTTTGCTTCTTCCGCTAAGGCTTTAAATTTTTTAATCTTTGCTTTTAGTTCTCTCATTGATGCTCCTACTTTTTTGCGTTCCTCTTTTATACCATATACCTTTTTAAGTGTAGAAATAAGCTCTTCTTTGTTCATTCCATGAACACCTTGGATATCAGGTATTTGTAAAGCGATTTCTCTTAGTTCTTTAATAGTCATTTTCTCAAGCTTTTTCTCCAGTTTAGGAAGATCGGTTCTTTCTTCCATCATCGCCCCCCTCGTAAAATTTACATTTTCTATCCATTATATCTTAATTTCTGTTACATGCAATTCGTGGGTACATATTCATAGGAGGAATAAGATCTTATTACTTTAAGTCATGCCATCGCAAATAGTTTATAGCTTGGTGAAATTAATTATTAATCAGTAGGGGGTAGTCTTCTTTTTGAAGTAGGGAATTGAAGTATTTCTAAAACGGCATTCAAGGTTTCCTTTGACACTATAACCTGTTTAAAGGTTCTAAGCCCTGCTTCTTTTATAGCCTCTTTCCAGAAGGCGTCTCTTTCAAAATCTCTGCTTTCATAGTCATATTCATAATATACCTCTTTAATCCCGGCACTGGCAATAAGTTTTAAACATACA
>JBKBJB010000085.1:0-4279 GCA_046294055.1 Caldimicrobium sp. | reverse complement strand
AGACTGTGATAACCGGTCCTGGATTAATTCCTGTAACCTCCCCCTCTATGCCAAATTCTCTTAGTTTTGCTTTTAAAAGTAAGGCTCTCTCTTTTAATTCTTCTGGTTTAATTTTGTAAGAACTAAATATTGGTTCCTGAAGGAGGTCTATAGGAGGTGGTAAAACAATGGCTTCTTTTATAGCTACCCCTTTCTGAACATTCTCTAAGTTTTCTTTTTCTTCCACTGCCTCATCTACTGCCTCAATTCTCTCTTCTTTAATCGTTATATCCTTTATTTCAGGTTCTAATTTAACCTGAGCTTCGCTTTTAATTTGTGGTTCTATTTCTTTCCCTAATTCTTCCCTCTTTTTTGATGTAAAGAGGCTGAAAAATTTCTTTAAGAACTCCCTTTGATTTATCTGAAAGGTGAAACTAAAAAAGATTACCGTCAGCAAGAGGATTAATATAAGAATTCCAAGAAAAACCGGTACCCCTACAATTCTCATCAAAAGTATTCCCAATTCCCCAAGAAATCCACCATGATAGGGAAATTTATCTAAAAAATAGGAACTTTTAATTTGTATCAGGTCAAAAAGAAAAGAAAATCCAAAGGAAAAAAAGAGAATTAGAAAGGAAAAGATAAGGAAAAGATTTTTTAAAGGGATCCTATAAAAATAAAAAATTAGGCTCAGGGCTAAGATAGGAGGTATAAAAAGTGCGGTTATTCCAAAGATAAAAATGAAAAAGGAGGCTAAAAAAGCTCCAATCCATCCTGCATAATTTTTAACTTCAGAGGTTCCCACGATGCCAAACCCAGGGTCTAAGGGATCATAAGAATAGATTGACAGGGCAAGAAGGATAATAAAAGAAATATAAAAGATGAGCCCCAAAATTTTCTTTACTTGTATTTCCATTTATTAATAATTTTAAAATAAATTCTTAAAAAAGAAACTTGTTCTTTAATTTGAAAAAGGGACTTATAACTTCTACCTGTTAACAAGGTTACCCTAAGTGGGAATCTTACTGAAAATACTCTTTTTACGACGCTTTTTATAAAAAAAGTTAGGGCTTGAAAAAAGGGAATAGGATGATTAAAATAAAAAAAAGATCTTTGAAAAAATGGGGGCGAAAAGGGCTCGACGGGGGTAGGTAGGGTTAAACCGCAGGTCGTGGTCGCACTCTCCACGTAAAAAAGGGTGCAAAAACACAAATGCCGACGAATACTCCTACGCTTTGGCTGCTTAAGGAATAGCAGCCACGTGCCTTAAGTGCTTCGCCTTCCGGCCTTAAGGTGCGTGACCAAGGAAGGCTCTGGAGAAGGTAGTTGGTGGAGCTATCTTCTCCGAGAAAATATCCACCTAATTGTGAGTTTCACTGCCTGTGGTGGGCTCACAATGAAAATATATCACAGGCTAAGCCTGTAGGGGTTTAATCTGAACTACTTCCGGACGCGGGTTCGATTCCCGCCGCCTCCACCAAAAATTATTTTACTTAGTTTTAGTCCATCTAACTTAGTCTCAAACATTAGATAAAATAAGAAAGAATAGTAGTCGCAGGCTTTTGCCTGCGAGAGGTCTGGTAGTCGCAGGCTTTAGCCTGTTTATAAATGACATAAATCCACGCAACCTAAAGGTACGGCTACCATTGTTTACTTCTTTGATACCTTCTGATAAGTCTTTGCATTGTGATTGATGATAACTGATTTGCTCTTCATGGTGTATACTCCTTTAGGGATCTCTGCAACCATCCTGATAACCTCCTGGTTGGTAATGTTGAATAAATAAGAAGTATTAAAGGATAGTTTCTCTTTTTATCAATTATGAGGAAACAACCCTTTTTCGAAGAGATTATTTTTGAGGAAACGCCAAGACTTGACCTTTATTAAATGATTGCTTAAATCTATCATTACGCTGAAGAAACTTAAAAAAAGAATGTTATCTACATTAAGGCAGAGAAACGGGGGAGCCATGAAAAAAAATATTTTTGGTTTTGTTGGTTGTAGTTTTCGTAAGTATACCATTCTATGGTTGGAGTGAATGCTTTTTGGACTTTGATTGTGGAATTGGCTATAGGTGTATTAAAGCACTGTATAAATTTTATGGTGTTTGCATGAAATTAGTAGATGAATTTGAAATGCCACAGTATGATTTGCATAGAGTGGATAGTATAAATTCATGATATGAAGGTGATTGTGATTTCAATATTGATTGTCCCATAGGTTTTTATTGTCACAGAAAATATATGTTAAGCGTTGGTAAATAATAACTATTGACTAAAAAGGTCAGGTTTAATAAAATAATAAACAAAGGTAGCTATGAAAAGACTTAAGGTGATAAAAAAGAGATACTCTCTACGCATCAAGACGAGATAAAAGGAAGGTTCGGCGTAAAAGAAATCAGCATCTTTGGCTCCTAAACAATATTCAGGAAATTATCAACGCTTTCCACTGGAATAACTTAGAATCTTTTGTTGTAGAAGTTTTAGCTTCGAGCTCTTATTATGAGTTGCATTTAAATAAATTATAAATTGCTCCAAAATTTACTTCAGGCAAGGTTCCTGTCAATTAAAATTTAATATTTTAAATCTAATTTTTACTTGACTTTTATGGATTATATTAGTAGAATGAAAAAGTAAAGTCATGAGAAAAAGGGAAAAAAAGGAAAGTGGGTTTACTTTAATTGAATTAATTATAGTTATTTCTATCATTGCAATTTTAGCAAGCCTTGCTATCCCTACTTATCTGAAGTACCAAAGAAAAGCAAAAGTTTCAAGCTATGCCCTGCCACGTGTGAGGGAATGCGCTATGGATCTTGCTGCCTTTTGTATTTTAAAACCAGGATATGAATTACAAAGTCTTGATATTGATTTAGTGCCTAATTGTAAAACAGTTATAACACCTGCTGGAAATGTAACTTTAAGCATAATACCAGGAACCTGTACAAGTTCAGGGGTCCTAAATGGCACCGAAGTTAAAGGTGATTTAGGTCCTGCATATGAATACATAGCTAAATGTCAATTTGACGCTTATGGAAATATTCAATGCACTATAGAACGGCGCTAATCTAACTTTTTTAATTTCTTCGGAGCTTTTTCCCATTATATTTTTACTATTTTTACTATTTTTATGCAGAGATTAAATAAAATTTCATTCTCAAAAATACCAGTGCCTGAACCTAATGTAGGATTATTTAAAAAATTTTAAAATTATTAAAGCATTATCTCTTGAATTTTTTACTAACCATGATTAGATTATTATTAGAAAAACTTAAAAAAACTAAAAAGGAGGTGTGAGTTATGAGAGGAAGAAGAAAAGAAAGTGGATTCACGATTATTGAGTTAATGATTGTTATTGCAATTATTGCAATTTTAGCAAGCCTTGCTATCCCTACTTATCTCAAGTACCAAAGGAAAGCAAAAGTTTCAAGCTATGCTATGCCTGTTGTGAGAGGTTGTGCGCTGGATCTTGCAACTTACTGTATGGAAAATCCGGGAAAAACTGTGCCAGATATTGATAATGCAACAATTCCAAATTGTAAAAAATCTACATCTACACCTGTAGGAAGTGTAGCTACAAAGATAGATAATAAAGGAACCTGCTCAAATGAAGGAGCTCTAAGTGGAGCTATAGTTACAGGTGATTTAGGTAATAACTATGAATACATAGCTAAATGTGAATTTGACTCTAATGGTAATTTGAAATGCACAGTTGTGGGCCGCTAGTTTAATTCTGTGGGAGGCTTCGCCTCCCACTTTTCCTTTTTTAGCATCAATTCTTTTACTTAAATATCTTTTTCATAAGGCTAATCTTTAAAATTATCTTATTAATTTAAGAGATACAAGTCTCTAAAATCTTCCCTCAACACTTATGCCAAACCACTGAGGAGGATAGAGCACTCCCTTATCTGTACCACTATATTTTATTACATAGTATTTCTCATCTAATAAATTTTTACCCCAAAGGCTTACTTTAACCCTTTTAAATAGCTCTTTTTCTAAGTCTAAATCTAAAAGATATACTCCCTTTTGATTGAGCCTTTTATGATAGGTTAGCCTCCCCTTTAAAGAAAAACTTTTAGGAAAATTTATTATGGCTCCTGTTGAGAAATTATGTCTTAAATAATTCCCATGATACCTTGCATAGGATATTTGATCTCCCTTCTGGTTTATGTAGGTATAGCTTATAAAAAGAAAGTGCTCTTGAATTTTTTTCTTTAAGTCTAAGGTTCCTCCAATGGTATTTACATCTATATTTTCAGCAACAGTTGGTTTATTTGGCAGAGCAATCCAGTCAATTAGAT
>JBKBJB010000084.1:0-4344 GCA_046294055.1 Caldimicrobium sp. | reverse complement strand
ACAAGTTGCATAAACTATTATACCTCCTTTTTTTACATAAGGACTTAGGCCCTCTAAGAGACGAAGTTGTCTTTTAGGGATTTCAAGAAAATCTTTTTCTGAGCGAGCCCATTTTATATCAGGATGTTTTCTTATCACACCTGTTCCTGTACAGGGAGCATCTATAAGCACCTTGTCAAAAACTCTAACTCCCATCTCCTTAACCTTCTCTATAACATCTCCTACATATACCTTAGGTTCCTTCAAACCAAGCCTTTTAAAATTTTCTTTTAATTTTTCCAGCCTCCAAGAATATAAATCGCATGCCCAAATTTGTGCCCGATCTTCTGTTAATTCCGCTATATGGGTTGTTTTACCTCCTACACCAGCGCAGGCATCAAGAATTTTCTCCTTAGGTTTGGGATCAAGTAAAAGGGTTACTAATTGACTGGCTGAGTCCTGCACGCTAAACCATCCAAAGTGGTAAGCTTTAAGTTCCGTAATTTTTCCTTTAAAATCCTTTAAAATAATTCCGTAAGGACTATAAGGACAAGCCTCTGCATGGGGAACTTCCTCAGCTCTTAAATATTCTAAAAAATTGCTTCGCGAAACCTTAAGTGGATTAATTCTAATAGTTAATGGAGGCCTCTCATTACTTGCTATTAAGAGCTTTTCTAATTCCTCAAAACTCCATCGTTTAAACCATCTTAATATTAACCATTCTGGAAAAGAATATTTGATACTTAAATAATGCAGTGGGTGCTCTTTCGAGGGTTCTAAAAGTTTGTCTTTTTCTTTAACAATACTACTTAAAACTCCATTTACAAATTTTCTAATCCAAGCCCCTCTTTTTCTACTTAAAAGCACTTTTAAAGTCTCAGCTATGGCTACGCTATCAGGAATATTTGTAAATAGTATCTGATAAGCACCTAAACGTAGGGCATTTTTTACTTCAAGGTCCATCTCATCTAAAGGGGTATGAGAAATTCTACTAAGAAGAAAATCAAGGTAATAAAGATTACGCACCACTCCGTTAACTAACTCTCCCACCAGTGCTCTATCTCTTTCATCAGGTAGGACACTTTTTGTGAGTATCTGGGATAAGATTTCATCTAAAAGAGGTCTTCCTTTATCCCAGCGAAGTAAAATTTTTAAAGCCACAGCTCGAGGATTTCTTTTAGGAAGTTTTGCCATTTACTTTTTTCTTTTAGGTCCAATTTAGTGCTAATTGTTTTAATCTAAAAAGTTTGTCTCTAAGTATAGCAGCTCTTTCAAACTCATATCGTTTGGCTGCTTCTTTCATTTCCTTCTCCACTCTTTCTATCTCTGCTCTTAACTCTTCTAAACTTGTAAAGTGTTCTTCACTTTCCACTACTTTCTCTAAATCTACAAAATCTGCCTCTACCATCTTCATTAGTGGATCATCTAATGATTTAATAATACTTTGAGGATTAATATTATGTTGCTTATTATATTCTTCTTGAATTTTTCTTCTCCTTTCTGTTTCTGCAATTGCTTTTTCCATAGCCTGCGTAATTCTATCGGTATATAGGATTGCTTTTCCGTTGACATTTCTTGCAGCCCTTCCCATAGTCTGAATAAGGCTTCTTTCAGACCGTAAAAAACCCTCCTTATCAGCATCTAAAATTGCCACCAAACTCACCTCCGGTATGTCTAAACCCTCTCTAAGAAGATTAATTCCAATAAGAACATCGTAAACACCTCTTCTTAAATCTCTTATTATCCGAGCTCTTTCTAAGGTTTTTAAATCGGAATGTAGGTAACATGCTTTAATTCCTAACTCCTTATAATAATCTGTTAGTTCTTCAGCCATTCTTTTTGTGAGAGTACATACAAGCACCCTTTCGTTTTTCTCCACTCGCTTTTTGATTTCAAAGTATAAATCTTCTACTTGATTAGAAAGCGGTCTAACTTCAATCTCTGGATCTAAAAGCCCTGTTGGTCTAATAATTTGCTCTACTACTCTTCCCTCTGCTTTTTCCAATTCGTAGTCCCCAGGGGTTGCAGATACATAAATTACTTGATTTACCCTTTCTTCAAATTCTTCAAAGGTAAGAGGTCTATTATCAAGTGCTGAGGGCAATCTAAAGCCATATTCTACCAGTGTCTCTTTACGAGATCGGTCCCCTCTATACATCCCTCTTAGCTGGGGAATAGTTATATGGCTCTCATCAATAAAGAGCAAAAAATCATCGGGAAAGTAATCTAAAAGGGTATAGGGTGGCTCCCCAGGTGCTCTTCCATCTAAATATCTACTGTAATTCTCTATTCCTTTACAATAACCCGTTTCCTCAAGCATTTCTAAATCATAAAGCGTTCGTTTCTCTAAACGTTCTGCGTATAAATAAAGCCCCTGTTTACGAAAATACTCAACTCTTTCTTTTAATTCTGCTTTTATCTCAGCGATAATATCTGCAAGATTTCTTGAGGTGAGGTAATGAGTTGCAGGAAAAAGGAGAATACTTTCAGTTTTACCCAAAGCTTTCCCTCGAAAAGGGTCTATCACTTTAATTTCTTCAATTTCTCCAGCAAAAAGAGAAATCCTGTAGGCTTTATTTTCTTCTGAGGCAGGAAAGATATCTATAATATCACCTCGCACCCTAAAGGTTCCTCGTGTAAAATCTATATCCACTCTTTCATAATGCATGGTTACTAAAGCTCTAATTAATTCGTCTCTTTTAATAGCTGCTCCCCGTCTCAAAAAAAGATGTTTAGCAAAGTATTCATGAGGTGCTCCTAAACCATATATACAAGAAACACTTGCTACAACTATCACATCTCTCCTGGTAAGAACTGAAGTAGTTGCTGAATGCCTAAGACGATCTATAAAATCGTTAATAGAGGCATCTTTTTCAATATAGGTGTCTGTTTCAGGCACATATGCCTCTGGCTGATAATAATCATAATAAGAGACAAAGTATTCCACAGTATTCTCAGGAAAAAGCTTTTTAAATTCATTGTAAAGTTGAGCAGCAAGGGTCTTATTGGGTGCAATAATAAGAGTCGGTTTTTGCACTTGATTAATTATGTGGGCCATAGTAAAAGTTTTCCCCGAGCCCGTAACACCAAGAAGTACTTGGTGCTTAAGCCCCCTTTTAATACCCTCAGAAAGTTCCCTAATAGCATTTGGCTGATCTCCCTTTGGGGAAATCTCTGCTTTAAGCCTAAAAGGAATTCCTTTGTGTGACATTGTACTCCTCAAGAAGATTTAAGCTTGCAAGATTAAATATAAAACACTTTTAGAAAAATTTCTAAGCGCCTCTTTCGTCCCAAGTGAGATAATTTTTTACCTCTTCTGTATAATCCTCTCCTTTCCCTTTGTAGACAAATAGTGGAGGAAGTACCCTAATTTCTTCCTTTGCCCCCTTTATTGCCTTCAAAAGAAAAAGATTAGCCTCTGCTTCTCTGTAAGGATAGATAAGTCTTATAACCTTTGGCTCAAGTCTAAAGTGTTTTAAATAAAAAATAACCTCTGCCATACGATAAGCAGTAAAAATTAAATAGAACCTTCCTCCATTTTTAAGCAATTGCGCACAATTTTTAATAAATAAAGGTAAAACAAAATTTTTTTCTCTTTTGGCAAGATTTTCTAATGGATCCTTGCATTCCCTTCCTGCTCCGCTTTTGAAATAGGGTGGATTTGCAAAGATAACATCCAGGATGCTATATTTAACAGGAGGATAGAGAGCATCCCCTTTTATCAAAAAAGCCCTTTCTTGAAAGGAATTGGCAACAATTCCTTTTTTTAAAGCATTTAAAAAGAGAGGTTCAATCTCAAGAAGATAAATTTTAGCTTTGGGATATTTTTTTAACAAAATAAAGCTCACTGCTCCTTGCCCTGCTCCTACCTCAAGACATTTTTCACCGGGCTTAATTTCTACAAAATTAGCCAAAAGCACAGCATCAAGGCCAAAGCGATACCCTTTTTTTGGTTGATATATCTTTAGCGCACCTTTTAAGAAGGAAACTTCCTCAAGGATTTCCTCTCTCTCCATTACCCTTTAACTCTCCATAGGTTTTTAAAACATACTCTTCGGCTTCATCCTTATTCTTTAAACTCCCCTCCATAAATTTAATTTCAACATCTTCTAAAATGGTTTTAAAATGAGGTCCTGGCATGAAACCAAGCTCTATTAAATCCTTTCCAGTGAGAATCCGTTCCCTTTTTTCAATTCTTTCCATCTCTTCTTTTAAAAGGAGCAACTCTTTAAAAAACATGTTTAACTTCTCCTCGTAAAGGGGATCTTTATCTTCACCTTTCGAGGCAAAGGAGTCAGAAAGGGAAACAATCCAAAGTTCATATAAATATGGACAATCTTTGAGGAGTTTTCTTTTAGCTCTAAG
>JBKBJB010000083.1:0-4363 GCA_046294055.1 Caldimicrobium sp. | reverse complement strand
TAAGATTTGATGAGAATGCAGCTGTTTTGATCAATCAATATAAAGAACCAATTGGTACTCGTATTTTTGGACCAGTAGCAAGAGAGTTGAGAGCAAAGGGATTTATGAAAATAATATCCCTTGCTCCTGAAGTGCTATAGGAGGATTTATGATTAAGAGAGGTACAAGTAAAAGGCTACCTAAACCACATGAAGCTAAATGTCACATCAAAAAAAATGATATGGTTGTAGTTATAGCAGGGAAGGATAAAGGAAAAATGGGAAAAGTTTTGCAGGTATTTCCAAGGAAGGGAAGGGCAGTTGTTGAGGGGGTAAACATAGTTAAAAAACATATGAAACCCACGCCCTATAGTAGCGGAGGCATAATTGAGAAGCCTGCACCAATACATGTGTCAAATTTAATGTTGTATTGTGCTAAGTGTAAAAAAGGAGTAAAGGTAGCTCGTAAATTTTTAGAAGATGGGACGAAAGCAAGAGTTTGTAAAAAATGTGGGGAGATAATAGAGCCAAAGGAGTAAGGGAAGATGGACCTTAGAGAGAGATATTACACCATAGTTAAACCAAAACTCAAAGAAAGATTTGGGTATAAAAATATTCATGAAGTGCCAAAGATTGAGAAAATTACTGTGAATATGGGGTTAGGAGAAGCTATAGCTAATCCTAAAATTATTGATCAAGCCCTGATTGAATTGGCTGTAATTACAGGACAAAGACCGAAGATTTGTAAAGCAAAGAAATCTATTGCTGGATTTAAGTTGAGAAAAGGGATGCCCATTGGTGTTATGGTGACTTTAAGAGGTAAAAGAATGTATGATTTTTTAACAAGACTCATTCATATTGCCTTGCCAAGAGTTAGAGATTTTAAGGGATTACCAAGATCAGGGTTTGATGGAAGGGGTAATTATACTTTGGGGATAAGAGATCATACTATTTTCCCAGAGATAGATTCAAGTAAGGTAGAGAAAATTAAGGGAATGGGTATCACTATAGTAACATCAGCAAAGACAGATGAAGAAGCTTATGAACTTTTGAAGGAAATGCAGATGCCTTTTAGGAGGTAAATATTAATGCCAAGAAAAGCTCAAATTGAGAAAGCAAAAAGAGAACCAAAATTTGCAGTAAGAAAAAGGAATAGATGTTCCATATGTGGAAGACCTCGGGGTTATATAAGAAGATTTGGGTTATGTAGAATGTGTTTTAGAAAGTTAGCCTCAGAAGGAAGACTTGCTGGTATAAGAAAAGCAAGTTGGTAAGGAGGGAAAGTAAATTATGATGACTGATCCAATTGCAGATATGCTGACAAGAATAAGAAATGCCCTTATGGCTAAGAAAAGAACTGTTATAGTTTCAGCTTCAAAAATGAAGTTAGAAATAGCTAAAATTTTAAAAGATGAGGGATATATAGAAGATTACAAATATATAGATGAAAAACCTCAGCCTAAAATTGAGATAATATTAAAATATACAGAGAATAAACAAAGTGTTATTACAGGATTGCGTAGAGTGAGTAAACCTGGTAGGAGAGTATATATGAGTTATAAAATTCTTCCTAAGGTGCTTGATGGCTTGGGGTTGGCTATAGTGTCTACTTCGCAGGGAATAATGACTGATCATGAAGCAAGAAAAAGGAAAATTGGTGGCGAAGTTATTTGTGAAATTTGGTAAAGGGGTGAGAGGAAATGGCTGATGTTTCTCGTTTAGGTAAAAAACCTGTTCCAATTCCGTCAGGTGTAAAAGTTGAGTTAATAGAAAATGGTATAATTAGAGTGGAAGGACCAAAAGGCAAATTGGAAAAGAAATTACCTCCTTTGGTCCGGGTTAGGATTGAGAATGATCAAATAATTGTTGAAAAGGATGCGATTCAGAAGAAGTTACAAAATAAAGCGAAGGCTTTTCAAGGATTAGCTCGGGCAATTATAAACAATATGGTAACCGGTGTTACCAAAGGATTTACCGAGTCCTTAGATGTAGTTGGATTGGGATATAAAGCTGAGGTTAAAGGGCAGGAATTAGTGCTTTCTTTGGGGTATTCACATCCTATAAATTTTTCTTTACCTCCAGGAATAACGGCAAAAACTGAAAAAGGAACGGAACAGGTTCAAGTAAGAATTATCCTTGAAGGAATAGACAAGGAGCTTTTAGGACAAGTTGCAGCGAATATCAAAAGGTTTAGACCTCCTGAGCCATATAAAGGAAAGGGAATACGCTATACAGGTGAAGTTATTTTAAGGAAAGCAGGAAAATCTGGAAAGGGCGCTAAAAAATAAAAGGGAGTAGTTAAATATGAAGAGAGAAGTTAAAGTAGAAAAAAGATTTAGAAGAAAAAAAAGAATTAGAAAAAAAGTAATTGGTCTACCTGACAGAACAAGACTATCAGTTTTTAGGAGTAAAAAGCATATATATGCTCAAATTATTGATGATACTTTAGGGCATACGCTGGTTGCCTGCTCGTCGCTTACACCTGAGATAAGGGAGAAGATTAAAGAGCTAAAGGAAAAGGGTGAAATTAAAAATAAAGTAGATATTGCTTTTTTAGTTGGTAAGCATTTAGCTGAAAAGGCAAAGGAAAAAGGTATTAGTAAGGTAGTATTTGATAGAGGTGGATATAAATATCATGGAAGAGTAAAAGCCTTAGCTGAAGGTGCGAGAGAGGGCGGATTAGAATTTTAAAGGTGTATAGGAGGTGTTGACTTGGTAAAAGTAGGTGAAGAACTTATTGAGAAGATTATACAAATAAGAAGGGTGACAAAGGTAACCAAAGGTGGAAAAAAATTAAGGTTTGCTGCTTTGGTAGTTGTAGGAGATGGAAAAGGAAAGGTAGGTTTTGCATTGGGTAAGGCGCCGGAAGTTCCTGATGCTATTAGAAAGGCTATAGAAAGAGCAAAAAAGGATATGATTGCTGTGCCTGTTGTTAAAGGAACTATTCCTCATAGTATTAAATCAGAATTTGGTTCCTCAACTATATTATTAAAACCAGCACCTTCAGGCACAGGAGTTATAGCAGGTGGTACAGTGCGTGCAATTATGGAAGCTGCAGGTATTACTGATATTGTTACGAAAGCGATTGGAAGTACAAATCCTCATAATTTGGTTAAAGCTACTTTTAAAGCTCTTTCACAATTGCAAAGTGTGGCCTATGTTGCGAAAAAGAGAAATAAGAAAATAGAAGAGATTATTGAGGGGATTAGACTATGAGAAAGTTAAAAATAACTCTTAAGAGAAGTAGATTTGGTTGGAAACCTGATCATCGGGAAACTTTAAAAGGATTAGGACTAAAAAAAATAGGGCAAACAGTTATTAGGGAAGATAATCCCGCTATAAGAGGTATGATTAATAAAGTTAAACATTTAGTGTTTGTGGAGGAAGTAAATGAGTAATATGATTACATTAAACAATTTGAAGCCTGATTTTGGTTCAAGACATAGGAAAAAAAGGGTTGGTAGAGGACATGGTTCCGGCCATGGGAAAACTTCTTGTAGAGGACATAAAGGACAAAAGGCTCGGACAGGTCTTGATATTAGGCCAGTTTTTGAAGGTGGACAGACGCCCATAATTAGAAGGGTTCCTAAAAGAGGTTTTAAAAATATTTTTAAAACTTACTATCAAGTAATTAATATAAAGGATTTAACCAGGAAATTCAAAGAAGGAGAAGTAGTGGATTCTACAACATTAAAAGAAAGAGGGTTAATTAAAAAAACAGATGAACAAATTAAGTTGTTGGGAGATGGAGAAATTAATTTCCCCTTATTTATTAGGGTACATAGTGCTTCAAGGAGTGCTATAGAAAAGATAGAAAAGGCTGGTGGAAAGGTAGAATTAATAGCTTAAGATATTAAACTTAAGATCAAGGAGTCATAATTAGTGTGAATGGAAAAGAAAGTCTTTTAAGTTTAGCTAATATTCCAGAACTTAAGAGGAGATTATTTTATCTCTTTTTAGGACTTGCAATTTATAGGTTTGCTATTCACATACCAGCACCTGGGATAAACGCAGAGGCTTTTTTAGAATTTTTTCAAAGAGCTGGGGGAACACTGTTTGGGTTCTTAGATATTTTTTCTGGTGGTGCTTTAAGAAGGTTTTCTATATGTGCTTTAGGTGTTATGCCTTATATTAGCGCTTCTATTATCATGCAGCTTTTTACTGTAGTTTTTCCTACTATAAAAGAATATTATAAAGAGGGTCCTGAAGGAAGAAGAAAAATTGCTTATTATACTCGTTATTTAACCGTAGTTATATGTTTAATTCAGGGCTTTGGTATTGCTCTTGGGCTTGAGAAGATGGTTTCACCCTCGGGGATTCCAATTGTTGCAAGTCCAGGATGGAATTTTAGACTAATGACTATGATAACTTTAACAGCAGGGACT
>JBKBJB010000082.1:0-4419 GCA_046294055.1 Caldimicrobium sp. | reverse complement strand
ATTATTGTTTTTTCTAAGGTGGAAGCCTTAAAAACTGGAAACACATTTTCTAATTTACTTTTGGATGATGCCTTACCTATTTCAGAGATGCCTCCTACTATGTATACTTTAGCTTTACATCCTGAAACAAGAGCTGATGAAGATAAAATAAGCGCAGCCTTAAATAAGCTAAAAGAAGAAGATCCTTCTTTGCAAATACGCCGTGACGAAGAAACAAGAGAATTATTACTTTCAGGTATAGGTCCTCTTCACTTAGAAAAAACTATAGAAAAATTGAAAGAAAAATATGGAGTTAAAGTAAAAACGGCACTTCCAAAGGTCCCCTATAGAGAAACCATTAAAAAACCGGTAAAGTCAGTTATTTATAGGCATAAAAAACAAACCGGCGGTAGAGGTCAATTTGCAGAGGTTCATTTTCATGTTTATAATTTAGAAAGGGGAGCAGGGTTTGAATTTGTTGAAACTTTGACGGGGATGAATGTACCAAGAAATTATGTACCTGCTGTAGAAAAAGGAGTAAGAGAGGCTATGGAAAAGGGGGTTTTAGCAGGATATCCTGTAGTAGACGTAAAGGTTGAATTTTACGATGGAAAATCTCATGAAGTGGATTCTTCTGATATGGCTTTTAAAATTGCAGCTTTTCATTGCTTCAAAAAGGCTTTAGAGCAAGCAAATCCTGTCTTGTTAGAGCCATATATTGAGCTTGAAATCTATGTGCCCGATGAAACTGTAGGCGATGTTATTGGAGATCTCAATTCTCGGAGAGGAAGAGTCTTAAATCTTACAAAACACGGGAAAATGAGTAAAATTAAAGCTCAAGCACCTATGTCAGAGATGCTTGAATATATTGTTACCTTAAATGGTATAACTGGTGGTAGAGGATATTTCTTGCGCAAATTTTCTCACTATGAAGAGGCTCCTCCTTTTATAGCCGAAAAAATAATCAATGCAGCTAAAGCTCAGGTCCAATCTGAATGAAATGTGGAATCTTGACACTTAGTGATAAAGGAAGTAAAGGAGAAAGAGAAGATCTCTCTGGTCTTTATTTAGTTAACTTTTTACAAGGTCAAGGCTTTAATGTTGTAATTTATAAAGTTATTCCTGACGAGAAGGAAGAGATAAAATCTCATTTAATAAATTGGTGTGACCAATTAAACCTTGATCTTATTTTAACTACCGGTGGGACAGGAGTTCATCCACGGGATGTAACTCCTGATGCTACTAAAGAAATATTAGACCGTGAAATTCCAGGAATTGCTGAATATATAAGATATATAAGTTTTTCTAAAACACCTCTTTCAGCTTTAAGTAGGGCTGTAGCTGGAATAAGAGGAAAAACTCTTATCATCAATCTTCCAGGAAGTCCTAAGGCTTTAAAAGAAATTATGCCCTATCTAATTGAGGTAATCCTTCATGGAACTAGCAAAATTAAAGGAGACCTAAGTGAGTGCGCAAGAAGTTAAATTAACACAAATTGTTAAAGCTTCTGGCTGAGCTTCTAAGCTTCCGCAAGAGTTTCTTGCGGAAATTTTAAAGGAACTTCCTATGCCTGAGCATCCTAATTTAATTCAAAGTTTCGAATATGGAGCAGACGCAGCTATTTTCAAACTTACTTCTGAGATGGCTTTAGTTTTCAGCGCAGATTTTTTTACACCTGTAGTGAACGACCCCTACACCTTTGGTCAAATTGCTGTTGTAAATTCTCTTTCAGATATATATGTTGTTGGCGCAAAACCTCTCTTAGCATTAAATTTAATTTGTTTTCCTAAAAAAGGGTTATCAAGAGATATATTAAAAAAAATATTAGAAGGAGGCTTATCTAAAATAAAAGAAGCTTCTGCACTTTTAGTTGGGGGACATAGTGTAGATGATCCTCAACCTAAATATGGATTAGCAGTGTTAGGGATCGTTCATCCTGAAAAAGTTATTACAACAAAAGGCGCCCGCCCAGGAGACCTGCTGTACCTAACTAAACCCTTAGGTACAGGTATACTTGCTACTGCCTTCAAAGGCGGACTTTTTACAGAAGAAAGCCCTCTATATAAAAAAATGGTAGAAACTATGTGTGAACTAAACAAAGTAGCCTCAGAGATTATGGTGGAAGTCGGAGTAAAGGCTGCTACAGATATAACAGGATTTGGCTTAATAGGACATGCTTTAGAAATGGCTGAAGCAAGTAAATGTACGCTTGTCTTCTATTTTCATAAAATTCCTTATTTCAAAGAAGCTCTAAATTTTATCAAGCAGGGAATTATACCAGAAGGAGATTACGATAACCTTAGATTTTGTGAAAAGGTTTTAAAAATATCCGAAGCTGTAAAAGAAGTTGAAAAATTTATACTTGCTGATGCCCAAACCTCTGGTGGAATCCTTTTTGCTTGCTCCAGGGAGAAAAAAACACTCTTAGAAGAGGTAGCCTTTAAAAAAGGTTTCTATAATCTTTATTTAGTAGGAGAAGTAAAAGAGGGCCCCCCCTCTGTAGAAATTTTGCCTTAATTACACTTCACAAAAGAACTTAAATATTTAATCCACTCATTATAATTTTGATATCCCACATGTTTATCTATAAGCTCTCCCTTAGTGTTTATAACATAAGTTGTAGGTGTAATTGAAAAATCCTTAAAGATCATAAAGACTTCGTCAGTAGCTAAACCTACAGGATATGTAAGATTTCTTGAGGAAACGATTCTTGAAAGAAGAGGAGCTGCCTCCTTATCAATCATAAGGGATATTACCTGAAGCCCTTTATTATTACAAGTTTCATGTAATCTTTGAAGAACCTTTAATTCAACCATACAAGATGGACAATAACTTGCAAATAGATTAAGAAGAACATATTTTCCAGAAAAATTAGAAAGTCTATATTTTTGACCATTATAAGTAGTGAAAGAAAAATCTATAGATTTGGCTTGTGAGCCCTGTGTGTTATACGGAAAGAAACAAACTAAAACCATAAAAATTAGCATTACCATAAAAAACCTTTTTATTGGCATACACTCCTCCTTAACCTTTTTAAGAGCTTTAGTTATAATATAACTTAAAACTTTTTTTTGGAAACTCAAATTATTTATGTTTAACAAAATTTTACATAAATTTGAAAAATTACCCATTTCTCTTTCTCTTAAGTTCTTTCTTTCCATTTTTACTGTAATATTGACATTTTTAGGTGTTATTTCCCTTCTTATTTACCTTTTTCTAAAAGAGCACATCATACATAGCTATTACGAAAAAATGAACTTTCACTTTGCTCAATTAGAAGCAACTGGAAAATATGTTCAAAAAGACCTCCGCCCTTTAATGCTAAATATAATACAAAAAGGTAACATAAGTGATGCCTTACCTAATGAGGAGATAGTTCTTAAGGCTCTTTCAACTACTATAGTTAAAAAAAGTATTACCGCCTATTTCAAAGAAGATTACCCTTTGCTGAAATATGAGAGAGTTTCCTTTTATCCACTAAATCCAGAAAATCAAATGCACTCCTATCATAAATATATTTTATCCCAGCTCCCAAAAAATCTTTCTTTCAAAGACTGGAGAGGTTTAATTAAATGGGAGGGTGAGGAATATTTTGTATTGGTTAAAGCAATTTATGTTGAAAAATCTTGCCTTCTTTGTCACGGAAAAAGAGAAACTATGCCAAAGGTTTTGCTTAATGTTTATAAGCCAAGCATAGATTTTCCTTGGCAGGAAGGAGATTTAATGGGATTGGAAGTTATTTCCTATCCTGTAAAAGAAGCTTTTGGAGAGATTAAAAGTTTAGTGATATCCTTTTTTATTATTGGTCTTGTAATGATTTCTCTCTTTTTAATTTCTTTAGAGGGAATTTTTTACACTCTAATTGTAAAACCTCTTAAGGGTTTACAATCCCATTTTCATAAAATTAAAACAGGAAAAATCCACTTAGATAATCCCATTTTCATTACAAGACACGACGAAATAGGTGAATTATTGAGGTCTTTTAACGAATTGTGTTCTCACTTAAATAATTCTCAAAAAAAGATTAACGATCATTTAAAAACTTTAGAAACACTTTTTGAGAGTATCGTTCAACCTATAGCTCTTTTCAATAAAAACTGCCAACCTGAGCTTTATAATCAAGCTTTTAAAAATTCATCTTTAAATATTTGTTATGAAGAATATATTCAAAAGGTTTATGAAACTAAAAAGGCTCATCAAGAAACTTTAACTACCTCTGATGGGAAACACTTTTTGCTTTACCTCTATCCAGTATTTGATGAAAAAGGAGAGGTTATAAAAGTAGTACATTTATTAGAAGACATAACTGAACAGAAAAAAATGGAAGACCAACTTATTCTAACAGAAAAGTTAGCAGCAATTGGACATTTAGCAGGAGGAGTGGCTCACGAAATCAACAATCCCCTCTCAGGTATACTTCTCATGATAAAATCTCTTCAA
>JBKBJB010000081.1:0-4477 GCA_046294055.1 Caldimicrobium sp. | reverse complement strand
ACGCGCCGATTATTTAGTAGAGCTTGGGCCTAAGGGTGGTGAAGAAGGTGGATATCTCATGCATGCAGGTGATCCTAATAAAATTTTTGAGAAAAAAACTCCTACCGGAGAAGCACTTTCCTCTCTAACACAAAAAAGATCTCTTCAATCCAAAAAAACTCATTTTAAAAGTTTTTTAGAGATAAGAAAAGCTAAAAAATTTAATTTAAAAGAAGTATCTGCTTCGATACCCTATGAAGCAATCACGGTCATTACAGGAGTTTCAGGTTCTGGAAAATCCACATTCTTAGAAGAAATCCTCTACAAAGGTTTAACATCCTTAAAAGAAGATAAGCCCTTTGAAGAAGCCGAAAAATTTATTAATTTTTCACCAAATACACAAGTCCTGTTATTGACACAGGAACCTTTAACCAGGTCCCCTCGTTCGGTTATAGCAACCTATGTAGGACTTTTTCCTTATATTCGAAAGCTTATGGCAAGCACAGAAGAAGCGAAAAAATTTGGCTATAGTGAATCCTTCTTTTCTTTAAATTCCGAAGCTTCTCAGTGTCCTAATTGTAAAGGATTAGGTTATGAAATAGTGGAAATGCAATTTTTACCAGATTTATATATACCCTGTGAAGTGTGTAAAGGAAAGCGCTTTAGAGAAGAAGTTTTAGAGGTCAAATGGCGCGGAAAAAATATAGCTGAAATTTTGGACCTAACTATTAATGAGGCTCGTGACTTTTTCGGTAATCATAAAGAAATAAGAAAAATTCTTGAAATCCTTATAAATCTTGGCTTAGATTATTTACTTCTGGGGCAACCCTTATCTACTTTATCAGGAGGTGAGGCACAACGTTTAAAAATAGCTGAACTCTTAGTAAGCTTGGGAACACAGAAAGCTATCATCCTTTTAGATGAACCCTCCGTAGGTTTACACTTAAAAGATATTAATAAGCTCCTTTCAACCTTAAATTATCTCAAAGAAAAGGGACATACCATAGTAATAGTTGAACATCATCCAGAAATTATACTTTCTGCAGATTGGATTTTAGAATTTGGTCCTGAGGGAGGTGAAAAAGGCGGATATCTTCTTTATCAAGGACCACTTAAAGAATTTCTTAATTCTTCTTGTCCTACAGCTACTTTTTTAAAAGAGTATATTGAAGGAAAATCCTTTATGTCTTCCACGGATACAAAGGAGACCATTGAGAGAGAGGCAGAAGTTATTAGGCTTAGAGGAGTACGCCATCATAATTTGCAAAATATAGACCTTGACCTTCCACGAGGAAAATTTATCACAATTACAGGACTCTCTGGCTCAGGAAAATCAACTTTGGCCTTTGATGTCCTTTTTTCAGAAGGTCAAAGAAGATTTTTAGAAACACTCCCTGCCTATTTACGTCAATTTTTTAAACTTCATGAAGAAATAGATTATGACCATATTTCAGGACTCCCTGCAACAGTGGCTTTAGAACAAAGGTCTGGCGAACTATCCCCTCGCTCAACGGTAGGAACCCTTACAGAAATCCTTCCTTATTTAAGACTTCTATATGCAAGGCTAAGTAAAAGTTATTGCCCCTCCTGTGGAAAAGAAATAAAGCCTCTTTCAAAAGAAGAACTTATAAGATTGGCTGAAGATCTCTGGGATAGAGAGAAAAAAGAGAGAGAAATTTTAGCACCAATAGTCCGTCACAGAAAAGGACATTTTCGCCCACTCTTAGTAAGTTTACTTAAAAAAGGTTATCACCGAGTAAGAATTGATAATAAGTTTTATCAAATGCCTCCTATTCCTGAATTATCCCGTTTTAAAGAACACAATATTGACCTTTTCATAGGAAAAGCTCATTCAAAAGACTCCTTTTTAGAGCTTATTGAAAAAGCACTAATTGAAGGTAAGGGTACTGTAATACTTCTTGACCCTGAGCAAAAAGAACTTCATTTGAGCTTGAAGAGGACCTGCAGCGAGTGTGCCATAACTCTTCCGGAACCCGATCCGCTTCTTTTTGCATTCAATACTAAAGTTGGAGCCTGCCCAGTCTGTGAAGGTTTGGGAAGATGGGAAGATACTATCTGCTCAGCCTGCCAGGGAACACGCTATAGAAAGGAAGTGTTTTATTATAAAATAAACAACCTCTCTCTCCCCGAATTATGTAGTTTATCAATAGATAAAATATTTAGCTTCATAAAAAATTTACAATTCGAAGGGAAAGAAAAAATTCTTGCTGAACCTTTGATTCCAGAAATACTTACTCGCTTGCATTATCTTATGGACCTCGGATTGTCCTATTTAACTCTTGATAGGTCAGCTGATACATTATCCTCAGGGGAAGCCAAAAGAGTTAGGATCTCAGCAGAGATCGGAAGTAATTTAACAGGAGTTGCCTACATCCTTGATGAGCCAACAATAGGACTTCATTCTAAGGATACAGCAAAGCTTATTAGCGTGCTAAAAAAACTCAAAGAAAAGGGAAATACCATTATAGTTGTGGAACACGACGAAGAAGTTATTTTAGAAAGCGACTATATTCTTGACCTTGGCCCTGGGGGCGGGAAAAAAGGAGGTAAAGTAATCTACGCAGGAGATACTAAAGACTTTTTAACCTGTAGAGATTCTCTAACCGCAATGGTGTTAAAAGATAAAAAAAGAAAAACCTTAAAGAGTAGGTTTAGGGAGGCTAAGGAATTTCTTTATTTAAAAGGAGTTACACATAGAAACCTTAAAAATCTTGAAGTTAAAATTCCTCTTGGCCTTTTAACCTGCGTTGTTGGCGTTTCAGGCTCTGGTAAATCTTCTCTGATTTGTGAAGTTTTATACGAAAATCTAAAAAGATTACTAAATAAAGAAAAAAAGGCACTCTTTGGGATAAAAGCACTTGAGGGTTATGAAAAGATTAAGGAGGTTTATTTAGTAGACCATTCTCCCATAGGAAATACTCCTCGTTCTGTTCCTGCAACTTATATTCAAGTATTTGACGAAATTCGCAAGGCTTTTGCCAATACTTTAAAAGCAAGAGAAAAGGGATACAAAGAAGGACGTTTTTCATTTAATACACCAGAAGGTCAGTGCCCCTATTGTAAAGGGCAGGGGAAAATAAAGGTAGAAATTAAATTTTTACCTTCTCTTTATCAAACCTGCGAATATTGTGAAGGCAAGCGTTACAATGCAGAAACTTTGGAGGTCTATCTAAAAGGTAAAAACATTGCTGAAGTTTTAGATATGGATTTCGCCACAGCTCGAGATTTTTTTAAAGATTATCCCCAAATACATCACAAATTATCTTTAGTATGTCAAATTGGATTAGATTATTTAACCTTAGGACAACCAAGCCCGAGCTTATCAGGAGGAGAAGCTCAAAGAATTAAACTGGCTAAAGAACTTGGTAAAAGCCATAATAAACCTGTATTATATCTTTTAGATGAACCTACCACAGGGCTCCATATTTTAGATATAATCAAACTTGAATCTGTTCTACAAGCATTAGTGGATAAAGGACATAGCGTAGTAGTAATTGAGCATAATTTAGAGTTAATTAAATCTGCAGATTGGATAATAGAGTTAGGACCCGAAGGGGGAGATAAAGGAGGTGAAATCCTTTTTCAAGGACCTATCAAGGACTTTTTAAACATTGATACCCCTACTTCCCTTGCCCTTAAAAAATATCTCTTCTCATTATAAAGTCATATGGACTAAAACTTGTAACTTTTTGCAGATTGCCCATCACTTTTATTTTAACTATTCTGTAGTATACTTCTTAACATAGGAGAAATGTTATGGAAGAATATGAGATTATAATTATCGGGGTTGGACCAGCTGGGCTTCAAGCAGGTATTCACTCAGCAAGAAGAAAACATAAGGTGTTAATTTTAGGTAAAGTTGAAGAGAGCGCGCTTTTTCACGCCCACATTGAAAATTATTTTGGAGTTAAGGAAAAAATAGATGGCAAAGAACTTCTCTTAGCAGGAATAGAGCAAGCTAAAAAATTTGGTGCAGAGATTAAAGAAGAAGATGTTGTTAAAATAGAGAAGGAACCTGAAGGGACTTTTATAGTTGAAACAGAAAGGGAAAATAAATTTCGGGCAATAGCTCTTATTTTAGCCATGGGTGTAAAAAAACCTAAAAAGATTTTTAAAAGGGAAGACCAATTTATAGGCAAAGGAATTTCCTATTGTGTAGATTGTGACGCATGGTTTTACAGAGGGAAAAGAGTGGCTGTAATTGGGGATGGCTCAGCTGCAATTCATGGAGTTAAACACTTAACCAATTTTGCATCTTTTATATACTTCATCCCTTTAAAAGAACAACACAATCTGGAAGTAATCTTTAAAAATTTACCTGTAGAAATTATAAAAGAAAAACCTGTTGAAATTGTTGGTGAAGAAGAAGTAAAAGGTGTAAAATTTGAAAGCGGAAAGGTTCTCCAAGTAGATGGTATATTTATAGAGTTAGGAGCGAAGGGGCCTCTTGAACTTCTTACACCTCTTGGTATTGAGC
>JBKBJB010000080.1:0-4780 GCA_046294055.1 Caldimicrobium sp. | reverse complement strand
TTCCTTAATAGTTTCTCTTCCTTCATCCGTAAGCTTAGATAAAACTACATATATAGGCATTCAACACCTCCTTAAAGCCAATTTTTATCATTATTTAAAATTATAGAAAAAAAGACATTCAAGTCAAGAGGTGAAGCCATTGAAAACGATATCTGGGACATCCACAAACTTTTGACAAAATGAAACAATGAGACAATCATATTAATCATAGGCCTTTCCCTGCAGAGAAAACAATATATTCTTTCCATGTGAACACACGGATTGCAAAATCTTGGTGATATAGAGATCACTTATACCTACATCAAAAATATTTACAAAAACCTAAAAAATTCTTCTGACATTTTTGTCAAAAAAAACTTACATTTATGTCATTTTAAGGCTTCCTTTTGTGCTAAAAAATAGAAAAAAACTTTATGCTTTATTGGCACAATTTTTGAAACAAAAAAGAAAAAAACTAAGGGGAGGTGAAGCTAGAGCAAGCAGCAGCTCCTGCCGGAGCAGGAAAAGGGGAGATGAAACAAGAAATGGTACAAGAAAAGAAACAAGTAACCAAGAAAAAAGCTACCAAAAAAGCTACCAAAAAGACCGAACAGAAAAAAGATAACGCAACGACTGAAGCACCCAAACAATAAGGTTTAAATAAACTGGGGAGGGTTTTTAAACTCTCCCCCTAAATATTAATCAAATTTCTTTAATTTAGAACTTCTGAAAGAGATTCAATGAAATAATCTATTTCCCGATAATTGACAATTAAAGGTGGTGTTAAACGAATAATATTTGGCTTCGGTTTAGTAACCAAAATCTTCTTTTTAAGAAGATGTTCGTAAATTCCTTGAGCATCTTCTTTAAACTCTATGCCTAACAATAACCCTTTACCTCTTACTTCCTTTATGAGCTTTTTTTTATCTATCTTTAAAATTTTTTGGACTATATATTTTCCTTTTAATACAACCTCTTCTAAAAAAGTTTTTTCTGAGACGATTTCTAACACTTTTAAAGCTACGGCGCAAGTTATAGGATTTCCTCCAAAGGTTGAGGCATGAGAGCCTGGTTTAAAAGCGGAAAAGACATCATCTTTCGCAATAAGAGCAGAAAGAGGTAGTCCATTTGCTAAAGCCTTAGAGGTACATAGAATATCTGGCTCAATTTGAAAATCTTCATAGACAAAAAGAGTTCCAGTTCTTCCTATACCTGTTTGAATTTCATCAAAAATCAAAAGTGCCTTGTATTTAAGGCATAGTTCCTTAGCTTTGGCAACAAAATCTTTGGTTAAAGGATATATCCCTCCTTCACCTTGGATAGGTTCTAAAATTATGGCACATACTTCTTCACTAAATACTTCTTCCAAAGCTTTTAAATCGTTTCTGGGGATGAAGGTTACACCTGAAAGTAAGGGTTTAAAGCCTTCCCAATATTGAGGCTGTCCAGTCACAGAAAGGGCACCATAAGTCCTACCATGAAAGGAATTTTCAAGGGCAATAAATTTAAATTTCCTCTCACCATAGTGCTCATAGGCATATTTTCTTGCAAGTTTAAGAGCAGCCTCAACTGCTTCGGCTCCGGAATTGGCAAAGAATACTTTATCACCAAAGGTAAGCTCGGTAAGCTTTTTAGCTAATTTTACTTGAGGTTCAAGATAATAAAGATTTGATGTATGCCAAACCTTTTTAGCTTGCTCTTCTAAAACCTTAATTAGCTCAGGATGGGAATGTCCTAAATTACAAACTGCTATTCCTGAGGTAAAATCTAAATACTCTTCTCCATCCTCTGTAAAAAGTCTTGTCCCTTCACCTCTTACAAAAGCCAGCTTTTCCCTTTTGTAATTTGGAGCTAAATAAAGCTCTCCCATCTCTACAATGTAACCCATATCTACCTCTTATCTATTATTTTAGGAACTTCTCCATTTTTTTTCTCAAGGGAACTCTTTTCTACAAATTTAACTTCAAAAGGAATTGAAAGCTCAAGGAAGAGTTTCTCTTCCATTTGTTCTTTCAATTGTTTTTGTTCTAAATATGAATCTGTGAAAAATTTTTCACTAAGAGAAATTAATATGGTTATTTCCTCTAATCCAGCCTTTTTTTCAATAAGAATTTGATAGAGAGGCTTTTCTCCGAGAACCTTTACTAATATGTTTTCTATTTCTTCTGGAGAAAATTTAAGCCCTCTTACAATAATTACCTCATCTTTTCTTCCCAAGATTGATGAAGTACTAAAATAAACATTGCCACAAGGACAATTTCTATCCTCTAAAATTACCACATCACCTGTGCGAAAACGTATCAATGGAAAAGCTTCTTTATTTAAAGTGGTAATAACCAATTCTCCCTTTTCTCCCACTTTTGCCTCTTCTAAGGTTTCAAAATTTATCACTTCTACTAAAAAATATTCTTCCTGAAAATGTAATCTCCCATAAGGGCATTCATAAGCAATTCCTGGTCCAAAGACTTCTACATTACTATAAAGATTATACACTTTAACTTTAAAAACCTGTTCAATTGTCTTCCTTTGCATCTCAGTAAAAGGAGCCCCGCAAAGAACAATCTTTTTCAAAAGAAGGGAATTCACATTTATTCCTGTTTGAGGAAGAACTTCAGCTAACCAAAGGGCATATGAAGGGGTGCAGACCAAAACTGTAGTTCGGTAATCTTGTAAGATCCTTAATTGTTTAAAAGGGTCTTCAAAATAAACTGGAATAACAGAAGCTCCTATTTTCTCCGCTCCACTTTGTAATCCAAAAGCTGAAGAGAAAATTCCTGAATGAAAAGTAATTTGAATCACATCTTCTTTAGAAATCTCACAATATCTGAGGGCGTTGGCAGCTATTTCACTCAAAGTTTGAAGGTCCCTTTTGGTGTATCCTACAACGATGGGAATACCTGTTGTACCAGCTGTGGCATGAATTCTAACAACTTCTCTAAGAGGCACTGCAAAAAAATTATAGGGGTAATTCTCTCTTAAGTGTTCCTTAGTTGTAAAAGGTATCTTTTTTATATCCTCTAAAGCTGAGAAGTTCTCGGGATCAAAAGAAATACTTTCAAAAAGACGATGATAAAAGGGAACTTCTTTAAAAACTCTATTTAAAGTTGCCTGAAGTCTTTCTAATTGAAGAAGTTTTATATTTTCAAGCATTTTTTACCCCCTTTTAACCATTTAGAGGTACTTCTCTATCCAATTCTCTTCCCAAATAAGCCCTTTGAATTTCTGGATTTTGAATAAGGCTTGCGCTGTCCCCTTCATAAATAATTTTTCCTGTCTCTAAAACATAAGCTCTATCTGAAATTTTAAGAGCAAGACGTGCATTTTGCTCCACTAATATGATACTTAGATTATAATCTCTTTTTAATTTATTTAAATGCTGTAATATTTCTAAAACAAGATTAGGTGCTATACCCATTGAAGGTTCATCTAAAAGAAGAAGTTTAGGATTGCCCATAAGAGCTCTTGCAATAGCCAAAATTTGCTGTTGACCTCCTGAAAGCCTCCCTGCTACTTCGTTTCTGCGTTCTTTAAGAAAGCTAAACAGTTCATATATCTCTTCTAATCTATTTTTCACTTCCTTTTTTTTTCTAAAGGAATACCAAGAGTAAGCACCTAAGAGCAAATTAACCTCTACTGTGAGTGACTTAAATAATCGCTTTCCTTCGGGGACTAAAGATATACCTAAGGACACCCTCTTATAAGGTTCCAAATGATCTATTTTTTGTCCTTGAAAAATTATATCTCCTGAAGAAACCTTAACTAACCCAGTAATTGCCTTAAGTAAAGTAGTTTTTCCAGCACCATTCGCACCAATCAAAGATACTATTTCTCCGGGATTAACATGCATGGTGATCTTTTTTAAAATGTGGAAATTTCCATAATGGACATCAATTCCCTTTACCACTAACATTAAATTTCTTCTCCTAAATAGGCTTTAATAACTTGAGGATTTTTTTGTATTTCAAGTGGGGTGCCTTCTGCTAAAACACTCCCAAAATTTAACACTGTAACAACATCACTATAATTCATCACTAATTCCATATCATGTTCCACTAAAAGAATGGTAATTTTAAATTTATCCTTCAAATTTCTTAAAGTTTCACCTAAAAGCTTTGTTTCTTTATGATTTAAACCTGAAGCAGGTTCATCTAAAAGTAAAAGGGTCGGTTCTATAGCTAAAGCTCGCGCAATTTCTAAAAGTTTTTGTTCCCCAAGGGGAAGATTTTTTGCTATATCCATTGCCCTTTTACCTAAATTCACCATCTCCAAATATTTCATTGCTAGTTCTTTATTTTTCTTTTCTTTAAAATAAAAGCTTCCTAAGAATAAGCTTTTCAAGATACTCCAAGACTTTCTGGCATAAAGGGCAACCATTACATTTTCTAAAACTGTTAATTCTCCAAAAACTTCTAAAAGTTGAAAGGTTCTACCTATACCCATAAAGGCCCTTTTTTCTGGAGAAAAATTAGTAACCTCTTGCCCTTTGTATAAAATATGCCCCTTATCTTGTTTCAAAAGTCCATTTATTATATTCAGAAAAGTAGTCTTTCCTGCACCATTAGGACCTATAAGAGCATGGATAGTACCCTCTTTAACTTTAAAATTTATTCCCTTTAAAACATGAAGGCCACCAAAGCTCTTATGAATATTTTCCACTTCTAAAATTAAGGACAAGCTTTATCCCCCTCTCTATTGGATAAATCATTCCTTTCTGAAAGAACATCAAAGCTATAAGTAAAACAAAACCATAAACGAGAACATCATAATCTTTCAAGGGTCTTAAAACCTCTGGTAAAAAAGT
>JBKBJB010000007.1:0-14050 GCA_046294055.1 Caldimicrobium sp. | reverse complement strand
AACCGCTGAAGCTGCAGCCACAGCTGGCCCAGCTAAATACACTTCACTTTCTGGATGTCCCATCCTACCCACAAAATTTCGATTGGTAGTAGCCACTGCTTTTTCACCCTTAGCTAAAATGCCCATATGTCCACCTAAACAGGGACCACAAGTGGGCGGAGAGATAATGGCTCCTGCCTCTATAAAAACTTCTATTACTCCTTTTTTTAAAGCTTTTTTGTATACCTTAGGAGTAGCGGGAATGATTATGCATCTTACATTTTTATTAACTTTTTTCCCTTTAAGGATTTTCGCTGCTATTTCCAAATCTTCATATCTTCCATTAGTGCAGGACCCAATAACTACTTGGTCAATATAAATTTTTTGAGGTAGGTCCCTAACAAATTTGACATTAGAAGGGAGATGGGGCAAGGCAACTACTAAATCTATCTTAGATACATCATATTCTCTTATATCAGAATATTTAGCCCTTTTATCTGCCTTTAAAAGTAGCACTTTTTTATTAAGGTTAATTTTATCTTTTAGGTAGGCTAAGGTTTTTTTGTCTGCTTCAATCAAACCAACTTTTCCTCCTGCCTCTATGGCCATATTGCACATAGTCATTCTTTCAGCCATTGATAGATTTTTAATAACCTCACCAGTAAATTCCATAGCTTTATAGAGGGCTCCATCAACTCCTATATCGCCAATGGTGTAAAGAATTAGATCTTTCCCTGTGACCCATGGTTTTAGCTTGCCATAATAAACAAATTTAATACTTTCAGGGACTTTAAACCAAGTTTTTCCTGTAATCCAAGCCGCTGCTAAATCTGTGGATCCAACACCTGTTGCAAAAGCTCCAAAGGCCCCATATGTACAAGTATGACTATCTGCACCAATAATAATATCTCCAGGATAAATTAATCCCAATTCTGGCAAAAGTGCATGTTCAATACCACAAGCCCCACCTTCATAGTAATGTTTTATACCATATTTTTGTGCAAAGGTTCTGCAAAGGCGAACTTGCTCAGCACTTTTTATATCTTTATTAGGAGTGAAATGGTCCATTACTAAGACCACTTTGTCTGGGTCAAAGAGTTTATTTATGCAAGTAGATTCAAAAACCTTTATGGCTAAAGGAGCCGTAATGTCATTTGCTAAAGTTAAATCTATTGGAACTTCTACTAATTCTCCTGGTTCTACTTTAGATACACCCAATTTTTCTGCTAAAATTTTTTCAGCTAAAGTCATAAGCCCTTTTTTCATATTATGGACCTCTATCAGTTTTTTGATTGCTAATATTAATTTTTTTTTTGAGCATTTCAAGAGATTATCTTTTAATGTTTTAATAATAATCATCTCCGTATACCTTTAAGCAAGGATGTCTGGAAGTCTCTTAATGTCTGGTAAGGGTAGTTTTGAAATGATAAAAATTATTTATGAAGAGGAATTGAAAATCAAATTTTTAAAATCCTCTAAAAGAGTTTCTACAATTTTTTCTTCAGTAGGATAATAAGTAATTTGAACTAATGCTTTTTTTCTATCTAAAACACTTAAAAGAGCCAAATGGTCGTATCCTTCAAAGAGAAATTTAAGAAAGGCGATGGAAGATGGGGTTATGGTTATGAGTTTAAAGCTACTTTGTAAGATTTGTTTATTCAATGGTTTAGCAGAAAAATTTATATAAGGGAGGAAGTTTCTTCCCCCCCTTTAATTAATTATTCTCTTTCTTTTCTTTGAGATGGTCTCCTTGGTCTTTGAGGTGAACCGGCATCAAGCACTTTAACTTTTGATGCCTGCTCGCCTTTGGGACCTTGAACTACTTCAAACTCTACAGTTTGACCTTCTCTAAGGGTTTTAAAGCCAGGCATGTCTATCGCAGAATAATGCACGAAGACATCCCCGCCTTCATCCTTAGAGATAAACCCATAACCCTTCTTCTCATCAAACCACTTAACTTTACCTCTAAACATCTTACACAAACCTCCTAAAATTTATTTCTTGAAAAGTAAAATAAACCAAAAAAATTTTTTGTAAAGGGGGTATGCAACTTTTAAAGAAAATTTAAAATTTTAGATTTATGAAAACCCTCAAAGCTATCTTAGGTCCTTTAACTTTAAAAAACTTTCAATTTTTTATTTTGGGGCATTTCATATCCTTTACTGGTTCATGGATTCAAACTACTGCGTTACATTGGCTAATTTATAAAATTAGAAATTCCACTGCTGATTTAGGACTTTTTATTCTTCTTACTTCATTTCCCACTATATTTTTAACTCTTACATCAGGGTTTTTAATAGATCGTTTTGACAAAAAAAGATTTTTACAGGTCTTACTATTCTTTGCCATTTTTCCTTCTTTAATTATTATGTTTCTCGTTTCTTGGGGTTATTATAATTTTTGGACTTTTTTTATATTAACTTTTCTAAGCTCAGGTATTGCTGCTATCGATATGCCCTTAAGACAGGTTTTTATAAGTGAAATTGTCCCTTCTTTTTATTTAACAAAGGCTTTATCTCTTCAGGCAATATCTTTCAATACTGCCCGCATGCTTGGACCAGCTTTAGCAGGTTATTTACTACAGCATTTTTCTCCTGCCTACTGTTTTTTTCTGAACGCTATTAGCTTTTTTCTCATGTTAGTACTTATCCAATTCGTCAGTTCATGCCCAAAAAGAAATAATTTAATGAGAAAATTTAACATTTCTTTAGAAATTAAAGAATTTTATTTATTAATAAAGGTAAATAGAAGAATTTTATTAACTTTAATAATTTTATCTAATTTTACTTTCTTTGCAACTTCTATTATAATATTATTACCTATGGTAGTTCAACAGGTCTTAAAGGGATCCGTTAAAGATTTTGCCTACCTTTATTCAGGAGTAGGGTTAGGTGCTATATTTGGTGGAATTTTAGTCTTTCTACAGAGGGAATTGAAAAAAAAGCTTGAGTATTTACTTTTTGCCCATTTTATCTGGGCTATTGGGGTTTTATGTTTTATTTTTGCAAATTCCTTCATATTGTTTTATATTGGGACACTGCTTATTGGTATCTCCTTTACCAGTTTTTTCCCTGTAGTAAATGCTTATCTTCAAAATAGTACGCCTATCAAACACCGGGGAAAGGTAATGAGCTTATTTTCTCTAATCTTTTTTAGTATGGCTCCTTTAGGACAAAGCTTTGTAGGTTATCTGGGCGAAATTTTCCCATACAAATTATTGTTGGTTATTATTTTGTTATTTTTATGTGTTTTAAATACTATTTTCATTTTTTATAGCATTAAATTTATTGAAAAAAATAAAAATGTACTTATTTTTCCAAGATAAAAATGGAATCTTTTACTAAATTTGATTTAATAACCCATAAAAATATTTTTTATACTGGAAAATGCGAGCTTCCAGAAAATGGCTTATTATCAAAGCTCATCAAACTTGAGAAATTTTTTTAATAAATTGAGTTATTAAAAATTAACCGTGGATAATTTGATTGAAATTGATAATTTAATTGAAGAATTTATACAGTATTTAGCTAAGGAAAAGAACTATTCTGAGCATACTTTAAGAGCTTATGGGATAGATTTAAGAGAATTTAAAAATTTTTTAAGGGAAAGAGGATTATGTTTAGAAAATCTAAGTACTTCTTTAGTTAGGCAATACTTTTTATATTTAAAAGGGACCAATTTAAAAGCTTCAACTCTTGGAAGAAAAATTTCTACTCTTAGATCTTTTTTGAAGTTTTTATTAAAGAGAGATTTTCTAAAGAAAAACCTTCTTCCTAAAATCTATTTTAAAACCTTTCATTCTTATCTTCCCTTTGTGCCTTTAGAGGAAGAGATTAATCAGTTAATTGACAAAATCCCTGTAGAGGATTTTAAATTTCTAAGGACAAGGGTGATTTTTGAATTACTCTATGGCAGTGGTTTGAGGATCTCGGAATTGGTAAACTTGAAGCTCAGTGATTTAAATTTAGAGCAAAATTTTATTAAAGTGATGGGGAAAGGTGCTAAAGAAAGAATAGTGCCCCTATCTATAAAGGCTAAGCAAGTTTTAATTTCTTATTTAAAGGAAAGAGATAAGTTTTTAAAGGAAATTAAAAAAGAAAGTAATTATCTTTTCTTAAATAGAAGAGGAGGTAGACTAAGTGAAAGATGGGTTTTTGAAATAGTAAAAAAGGAAGGGCAAAAAATAGGACTTTTTAAGTTACATCCCCATGCTTTGAGGCATGCATTTGCTACTCATTTATTAAATGCAGGGATGGATATAAGAGCAATTCAGGCCCTTCTTGGACATAAAGCATTAATAACTACTCAAAAATATACTAAGGTTCAATATGAATATTTACTTCAAAGTTATCTAAAAGCTCATCCTCGTGCAAAAGCAACTGACGATTCTTTTTAAAAATACTTGGAAAAGGGTTTTTTAGTTTTAAAATTAAGGAAAATTTACAAGGGGGAATTAGGAAAATGATAGAAGAATCTCATCTTAAACAAGTTCGTCTTGAAAAACTTCAAAAATTAAGAGAGTTAGGCATTAATCCCTATCCCAATGACTTTAAACCAAAGGATAAGGCTAAGTTTATTAAAGATAGATATGAAGAACTTTCTTCGGAGGAGTTACAAAAGAAACCTTTTAAATTTTCTGTTGCAGGACGATTAATTTCAAAAAGAGAGATGGGGAAACTAATTTTTGGACATATTCAAGATGAAACAGACAAAATACAAATACTTTTGGCTAAAAATGAAATTTCTGAGGAGGCTTTTGATTTTTTTAAAAAATTGGTGGATATAGGAGATATACTTGGGATTATAGGAAGGCTTATAAAGACAAAAACTGGAGAATTAACAATACTTGTTGAAAATTTTAAAATACTTACTAAAGCTTTAAGACCTTTGCCAGAAAAATATCACGGTTTGAAAGATATTGAATTACGCTATAGACAACGCTATTTGGATCTTATTATGTCTCCTAAGGTTAGAGAACTTTTTAAATTAAGAACCCGCATAATTCAATATATACGAAGCTACTTTATTTCGGAAGGATATATAGAAGTGGAAACCCCTATGATGCATCCTATAGTGGGAGGAGCAGCTGCTAAGCCATTTGTTACCTATCACAATGTCTTAGAGATGAATCTATATTTACGAATTGCTCCAGAGCTATATTTAAAAAGACTTCTTGTTGGTGGCTTTGAAAAAGTTTTTGAATTAAACAGAAATTTTAGAAATGAAGGGGTATCAAGTAAGCATAACCCTGAGTTTACAATGTTAGAATTTTATGAAGCCTATGCTACTTATGAAGATCTTATTAAAAGGACAGAGGAGCTTTTTTATGGTTTGGCTATAGATATAAAGGGCTCACCTATAATTGAATACCAAGGACATACGATAGATTTTACACCACCTTACAAAAGGATTAAATTTCTTTATGCCTTAGAAGAATTAGGAGGAGTTCCTCGAGAAATTCTTTTTGATAGAGATAAATTATTTAACTTTGCTAAGGAAAAGAGAATTGAATTAAATGAAAGAGAGCCAAGAATTGGAAAATGGTGGACAAAGATCTTTGAAGAATTGGTGGAACATAAACTTATTGAACCCACTTTTGTAATAGACTATCCAATAGAGGTGTCTCCTCTTGCAAGAAGAAGAGATGATAATCCAGCCATTGCTGAAAGATTCGAATTTTATGTAGCGGGTAAAGAAATTGCTAATGCCTTTTCTGAGCTTAACGACCCTATTGATCAGAGAAAAAGGTTTGAAGAACAAATTAAATTAAGAGAAATTGATGAAGAGATTCCACCAGAAATAGACGAAGACTTTCTTCGTGCTTTAGAATATGGAATGCCTCCTTGTGCTGGGGAGGGTATTGGGATTGATAGGGTTATTATGATATTTACTGATTCAGCATCAATTAGAGAAGTCATTCTTTTCCCCCACTTAAGAAGGAGAGAAGATTTGTGAAAAAAAACTCGTGGATAATTTGGTTAGCTTTTAGATATGTATTTTCTACTAAAAGAGAGAGATTTACTGGAATAATTTCCTGGATTGCTCTGATAGGAGTAATTCTTAGTGTAGCTTCACTAACTGTTGTTAATGCTGTTATTACAGGTTTTAAAGAAGTTGTTGCTGAAAAAATTTTAAGTCTAAATCCCCATCTAAGCATTACTTTTTATAATCCTAAGGACGGGCAAAGGATAATAGAGTTAATAAAAGATATAATAAAAGATGACCTGAAAAGTATACAACTGGTCACAACTCAGCAAGGGCTTCTAATCCGTGCTGGTCAACCTATTGGTATAATTTTAAAGGCTGTAGATATAAAAGTATACCAAAAGGAAAAAGGATTTAAATATTTTATGTATGAAAAAGATGAAGAAGAGGGGGTAATCCCTGTAATTATAGGAAGCAAACTTAAAGAAAAATTGAGGCTCTCACTTGGTGAAAAACTCAGTTATTTTAGCGTCCAGGGTTTTTATACTCCCTTTGGCTTTTTTCCAAAAATGAACAACTTAAAAGTAGTAGGATTTTTTGAGACCGGAATTTACGATTACGACTTTAATTTGATTTTTACTTCCTTTGATTATTTTATAAAAAAATTTCAACCAACTACCTTTTCTATAGAAGTAAAATTAAAGGATCCTTTCAAATCATCAGAATATAAAAAACATCTTTTAAGAAACTTTGAATATAATTATTTTATTTTGGATTGGCAAGAATGGAATAAAAATTTATTTGCGGCATTAAAGATGGAAAAATTGGGACTTTTTATTATTTTAAGTTTGATGGTATCGGTCTCGCTTTTTACCATTATATCTGCTATGATTATGCTTGTTTCTGAAAAAAAAGTAGATATAGCCATATTAAGGTCCTTAGGGGCAACATCTCAAAATATTTTAAAAGTTTTCTTTTTTGCAGGAGTTTTCCTTTCAGGGCTGGGAGTATTATTAGGTTTAATTACAGGTAGTTTAATCGCTGTAATTTTATCAAAATATCCCGTAGTAAGATTACCAGGAGAGGTATATCCCGTAGAATATATGCCTGTGAGTTTACAAGTCTTGGATCTAATGTTAATTAGTGGAACTGCCTTTTTAATAAGTATATTAACCTCTCTCTATCCAGCAAAAAAGGCTTCAAAGTTTCATCCTGCAGAAATTTTAAGACGAGATTAAATTTATAAAATTAGACTATGCTTACACTTAAGGGTATAAAGAAAAGCTTTTTCAATGGAGGGAAAAGAGTAGAGGTATTAAGGGGAATTGATTTAAAAGTTGAAAAGGGTGAAAAGGTTGCCATTGTTGGTCCTTCAGGTTCTGGTAAGACAACTTTATTAAATATTATAGGTACTCTTGATGAACCAGACGAAGGGTTAATTTTGTGGGAAGGTAAAGAAATTTCTTTTCACGATGAAAAGGAACTTGCTAATTTTAGGATGAAAAGGATTGGTTTTGTGTTCCAATTTTATCATTTAATGCCAGAACTTAATGTAATTGAAAATATAATTTTACCTGGTATGATCTCTGGTTGGAGTAAAGAGAAACTTATAAGGAGAGGAAAAGAATTATTAGAGAGGTTAAACCTTGCAGATAAGGAAGAAGCTAAAATTTATACCTTGTCAGGAGGGGAACGGCAAAAGGTAGCGATAGCAAGAGCCCTTTTTCTTAACCCTCAACTCCTCTTAGCTGATGAACCTACAGGAAACTTAGATTCAGAAAGTGCCTCCGAAGTTATGAAACTTTTTTTAGAATTAAATGAGTCCTATCAGCTTTCTATAATTTTGGTTACCCATAATTTGGAATTAGCTAAAAACATGGATAAAGTCTATTTACTAAAAGAAGGTTTTATTGTAGAATATAAGTACCTTTCTAATTAGGAGTGCTTATTTGAAAAGGTTCTTTTTACTTTATTTTTTAATCTTACTATCGTTTATTTATTTCTTTCCTAAACATCTTTTAGCAGGCTCAAAAATTTTAATTTTCCAGAAAAAGAGCTATGGAGTAGCTTTAAAAGATGATTTATTGGGAAAGTATTTAGAGGAGCTTAGAAAGAAGCTTGCAGAGGAAAAAATATTTTTAGAAATAAAAGATTTAGATGAAAAGAGTGCTCTCCATTTTTTAAAGACTGGAGAGTATATTGGAGTTTCCGAGGTAAAACTAACCTCTCTTAAGGAATCTTTAAGCATAGACTGGAAAATATGGCAAATAGGAAGGAAGGTACCTATTTATTTTTATGTGGTGGGTAAAAGTGATAGGGTTGAAGATTTAATAGAAGAATCTTTAAAAGAGTTTCAAATGCTTTTCAGTAAAAAGACTATTGTTGAAAATCTATCCTTCGAAGGTAATAGACGTGTGGGAGAAGATGTCTTATTGCCTAAGATTAAAACAAAAGTAGGTAGTTTTTTAGATTATGAAGTGCTCAACGAAGACTTAAAAAATCTTTATAAACTTGGATATTTTGAAAACATTGAGATATTTTTAGAACCTGGGGACAAGGGCGTTCATGTAGTATTTAAATTACAAGAGAGAGAATCTATTAAAGAAATAACTTTTAAAGGACTTAAAGAAGGTAAAAAAGAAGATTTAGCAAAAATAATTGGATTAAAGCCTGGAGATATCCCAACCCCTGAAAAAATTGATAAAGCCTTAGAAAATTTGAAGGCCTATTATGAACAGTTAGGACTTCATAATACAGAAATAAATTTAAAAACAGAAAAAGTTAGTCCTACGCAAGTAAATCTTGTTTTTGAAATAAAGGAAGGTAAAAAGAAATTCATTAAAAAGATTGAATTTATTGGCAATAAGGCCTTTTCAGAGAAGGAACTAAAGGGTTACTTGTCCGTAAGCGAAAGATCTATTTTTTCACCTATTGAAAAGTATTCAAGATATTTAACTGCCGTTTTCTTAGCTGAACCTAAAGCAGAACCGGGAGTTTATAATTTAGCTTTTCTTTATAGAGATTTAGGAAAGATTGAGAGTGCATATAAAAACAAAGGTTATTTGGAAGTAAAAATAGGTGAGCCACAAGTAGTGGAAGAACCTGATGGAGTGGTAATTAAAATTGCTATTGAGGAGGGCCCACAATATAAAGTCGCTGAGGTATACGTTGAACAAGATGTTTTTCCACCAACTGAAGTTTATAAAATATTAAATACTCAGCCAGGAAAGGTTTTTAGTTTAGAAGAAAGTAAAAACGATGAGATCAAACTAGTTCATCTATTTTCAGACTATGGTTTTGCCTACGCTAAGGTAACTACTAATTTAGATAAACTTCCTCCAGGTAATCTTTTAAAAATTACTTATAAAATTGATAAAGGACCAGTTGTTTACATAAATAGAATTGAAATAGAAGGAAATACAAGGACCAGAGATAAAGTTATAAGAAGGGAGATTTTATTAGCAGAAGGTTGGCCCTATTCAGGAAAAAGGCTGGAAAAAAGTGAAGAAAGGCTAAGAAGACTTGGGTATTTTGAAGATGTGAAAATTGAGAAAGAACAGGGCATTAAAGAGGAAGATTTAAACTTAAAAGTAAAGGTAAAAGAAACTCTCACTGGAACTTTTAGTATTGGTGCTGCCTATAGTTCCAGTGAAAGATTTGTTTTTATGGCTGAGATTTCTCAAAGAAACTGGTTAGGAAAAGGTCAAAAAGTGAGCTTGTCAGCTAAAATTGGCACCCGTTCAAGTAGATATTCTCTTAACTTTTTTGATCCCTATTTCAGAGATACAAGATATTCCTTAGGCTGGTCTCTTTATAATTTTGAAACGAAATATGAAGATTTTACTAAATATAGCAAAGGGGGTTCCATTAGGTTAGGCTATGTTTTTACACCAGAATTTTCAGCTTACATAGGATATAGATACGATGATAGTAGACTTAAGGATGTGTCGGATAATGCTTCTTATATAATTAGAGAATCTATGAAGATTAAAAAAACAAGTGCCTTTGAGACCGGAGTAATCTATGATTCAAGAAATAGATTTTTCTTACCAACTAAGGGATGGTATCATGAGTTAGGGCTTAGTTATGCCGGCAATTTTCTGGGTGGAGATAGTAATTTTGCAAAATTCACGGGGGAGCACCAAGTCTATTTTCCTATAAAAAAGATAACAGGTCATTTAGTTTTGGGTTATGGTTATATTACTGAAGGTTCAGGCAGAAGAATCCCTGTTTATGAGCGATTTTTCTTAGGTGGCATTTCTTCTGTCAGAGGATATAAATATGGAGATATCTCTCCTATTGATGAAAAAACTGGAGAAAGAATAGGGGGAACGCGCATGTTTTATTCTCAAGCCGAGACTATATTCCCTCTCCTAAAAGCCATTAACTTAAATGGTGTTCTTTTTTATGATATGGGATCTGTATGGAATCAAAAATATAAGCTTACTTCATCTGATATAAGAAAAAGTATAGGTTTTGGAATAAGATGGTTTTCTCCTTTGGGTCCACTAAGAGTTGAATGGGGTTATAACATTGATAAAAAGCCTAAGGAAGACAAATCTAATCTTAATTTTCAAATCGGTGGCTCTTTCTAAAAGCTTTGAAAAGGTTTAAAAAACAGACTAATAAAAACAAAGCTGTTGCTATGTAGGGGAAGATATATCCATAGTTCACAAAGGGTGTTTGCTTTTCTACTGTTTTTATATTATCTATAATTATCTCTTCAATCTCTAAGACGCTTTCTTTGATTGTTTTACCAAGGGGGTCGATGATACCAGTTATTCCTGTATTGGCAGCTTGAAGTACAAACCTACGAGTTTCAACTGCTCTAACTTTAGCTATTTGAAAATGTTGATAGGCAGCAGAGGTTTTACCAAACCAGGCATCATTCGTTGCCACGAAAATTAACTCTCCCCCCATTTTGACCTTTTTTTGAGAAATTTGAGGGAAAGCACTTTCAAAACAAATAAGTGGAGTTATTTCTATTCTTAAAGGTTTTAAATAAACCTTTAGATTTTTTGAAATCCCAGGTTTTAAAATATCTGAGACTACTGATATTTTTTTTAGGAAAGGAAAATATTTTGAAAGGGGAACATATTCTCCAAATGGTACTAAATTTTCTTTATCATAAAAATCACTGATATTCTCTCCATCCCAAACAAAAAGGGTATTATGAACTTTGGAACCTTCGGAGTTGAAACTAACCCTAAAGGCACCAAAAATAATTCTTGGAAGTTCTTCCCCTTTTCCTTTATTAATAGATTTAAGCTCCTCTAAAAAAGATAAAAATTTAAGAGTTGGTTCTTTTTCATAGAGAAAATAAAAGGGAAGGGCAGTTTCAGGGAGAAAGATTAATTGAGGCTCTTCTTTAAAGGCTTTTAAGATGAGATTTTTATAAGTGAAGAGAGAAATTTCAATTTCTTTTGCAGCTTTTAGTTCTTGAGGAATGTTTCCTTGTAAAAGGGCTACTTTTATATTTTGCTTAATAGCAGAAACTTCTTTCTTCCATTTATTTTGGGTATAGTGTCCATAACTTAAGATTAAGAGAAAGAAAATTCCAAAGAATAAAAGATTTAATAAGGAATCTTTTGTAAAAAGTAAATATCGGGAAGCTTTGTTTATAAGAAAGTATATAAAATAATTTAACATAATAACTGTGAAGCTCAAGCCCCAAATTCCTAAAAGATCTGCTAATTGTAAAAAAAGAGAAAAATTACTTAAGGGATAGCCTATTAAACCCCAGGGAAAGCCGGTAAAAAGTATAGAACACAAAAATTCTATGGCTACCCAAAAAAGTCCTATTAAAATTCCCCTGAAAAAGGAAGGAGAACTATAGGCTTTAATTTGTGTTGAAAGATAAAAAAAGAGAAAATAATATAGCGAAAGATAGCTGGAAAGAAGAATAAGGAGAAACAAAGCTAAAATTGTAGGAAATTGTCCATATTTAACCAAAGTGTAAACAATCCAATATAACCGTAGAGAAAAAGAGGTAATTCCAAAGCTAAATGAAATTGTTATTATATCAAGGACATTTCTCTCTCTCGCAGAAAGCAGCCAGAAAATAATAACCAACGAGACGAAGATGAAGATGGATAGATCAAATTTAGGAAAGGAAAGACCTAATAGTATACCACAAACACCCGGAATTAGGAAAAGTTTGTAAAATTTTTTTAATAATTTTAATTTTCTCAACTTTTTGATTTCATATTTTAATATTTCAGAGAAAATTGTCAATTTTTTACCTTCTTGAGATAATTATATTTGAGGGAAGGATTATTTTATTACGACATAAAATAATTCCAATTTGATTCAAGAAACCTAATATATTCTTCTATTGCTTTTTCTAATTCCATTATTGGTTGTTTATATCCAACTTTCCTTAATTTTTTTAAATCTGCTTGGGTAAAGTATTGATATTGTTTTCTCAATTGTTCTGGCATTTCCACATATTCTATGTGGGGAGTTAAACCAAGGGCACTAAATACTGCAGATACCAAATCTTTAAAGGAGCGAGCTTTTCCGCTTCCTACATTAAAAATTCCATTAATCTCAGGATGTTCTAAAAAAAACAATGTTACTTTAACTGCATCTTTTACATAGATAAAGTCTCTTAATTGTCCTCCATCTTCGAATTGTGGATGATAGGATTTAAAGAGCCGAACTTTTCCTTCTTTTTTTATTTGCTCATAAGCCTTAAGAGCAACACTTTTCATTTCTCCTTTGTGAAATTCTCTATCACCAAAGACATTGAAGTACTTTAGTCCTACGATGTAGTTTAAAAATCCCTTTTGGTAAGCCCAAAGATCAAAAAGATGTTTATAAAATCCATATGGATTTAAAGGTTTTAAAGTATAAAGGAGAGACTCATCATCAGAAAATCCAAAAGATCCATCGCCATAGGTGGCAGCAGAAGACGCATAAATAAATCTAACATTATATTTTAAAGCGTATAAACAAAGCTTTTGTGAGTATTGATAATTATTTTTGTAAAGGAAGTGCAAATCTTTTACAGTAGTATCACTACAGGCACCCAAATGTATAATAGCCTTAATATCTTTTAGTTTTTCTTTTTCAATTAATTCTAAAAAGTCCTCTCTGTCCACATAATCTTTAAACTTTAATCCCACTAAATTTTTCCACTTACTACCCTGTAATAAATGATCTACGATTACAATTTGATCTTCTCCTTTTTCATTAAGGCCTAAAACCACATTTGACCCGATAAAGCCAGCTCCTCCAGTAACAACTATAGAGCCTTTCATAAATTTTTAGCCTCCTATTGATTGATGCCCGCTTTAAAGTATATAAGTTCTTTTATTAAAAAGCAAGAGTTTTTTCCCTTTCTTGAAAAATTAAATCCTGTCAAGCTAAGCTCTGCGAAGATGATTTTAATTAAAAGCAAAAAAATTTTATAACCTAAGCTATTTACAATATTGATGTAAAGGATTTTCTTGACAAAAGTTTTGGATTTCTTCTAATAGGAATCCTTTAGTTTCTAGTTCTAATTGTTTAAGAGTTTGCCATTGTTTACAGTAATCATTTTCAGTTTCTATCCTGCTACAAAAGTTAGAAACTCTTTTTGTCTTTTCTTTGCAAAATTTGCTATCTTTATATTTTTCACAATATTTAATTATTTCTCCATAAAGAACATTTTTAAGTTCTAATAATTTTTGTTGAGTTTCTAACCATTTAGGGCAATAGGGATTATTTGGTTGAATCTGTCTGCAAAAGAAATTAATTTCTGATTGAGACCTAATCTTAATCTTTTTACCATATACAATAAAAAAAGGGAAACAAAAGAATAACAATAAAAAAATGAATAAAATCAAATTTCGCATATTTATATTTTTATTTTTAGGTTTAAAAAGTTCAAAAAAGTGCATACAATTAGTTCTTAAAAATAAACCAATAATCTATAATTAATGGTGTTGCAAATCTATGATATAAAAATCTACAAAAATGTCAAATCTTTTCTATTAAATTATAGATTTTTTCTTTTATATTCTTCACAGAAAAACCGTATTTTTCTCGTAAAGTTTTTAAATCTCCATGTTCAATAAAGCGGTCAGGTAGCGCTATTTTATCAAAAAAAACTGCACAATTTTCTTCAACTATTAATTCTGCAATAGCTGAGGAGAGTCCTCCA
>JBKBJB010000079.1:0-4789 GCA_046294055.1 Caldimicrobium sp. | reverse complement strand
TAGCTTTCCGAGGGACAGTGCCTGGCGGGCAGTTTGACTGGGGCGGTCACCTCCTAAAAAGTAACGGAGGTGCCCAAAGGTCCCCTCAGGTGGTATGGAAATCCACCGTTGAGTGTAAGGGCATAAGGGGGCTTGACTGCGAGGCCGACAGGCCGAGCAGGGGGGAAACCCGGGCCTAGTGACCCGGTGGTCCTGAGTGGAAGGGCCATCGATCATCGGATAAAAGTTACGCCGGGGATAACAGGCTGATCGCTCCCAAGAGTTCACATCGACGGAGCGGTTTGGCACCTCGATGTCGGCTCATCCCATCCTGGGGCTGAAGAAGGTCCCAAGGGTCGGGCTGTTCGCCCGTTAAAGGGGTACGTGAGCTGGGTTCAGAACGTCGTGAGACAGTTCGGTCCCTATCCACCGCGGGCGTAGGAGGCTTGAGGGGAGCTGCCCCTAGTACGAGAGGACCGGGGTGGACACACCTCTGGTGGCCCGGTTGTTCCACCAGGAGCAGTGCCGGGTAGCCATGTGTGGAGTGGATAACCGCTGAAAGCATCTAAGCGGGAAGCCCACCCCAAGATAAGGCCTCCCGAGAGTGGGGTAACCCACTCCCTGAAGGGCCCGGAGAGAACATCCGGTTGATAGGCCGGAGGTGGAAGCTCAGCAATGGGTGGAGCCTACCGGTACTAATCGCCCGTGCGACTTGGCTGCATTACCAGCTTAAACTTTTCAAGACTCTCTATTCACTTGTTAATATAAATTTTTAAAATTTCCCGGGTGCCCATACCGGAGGGGAAACACCCGTTCCCATTCCGAACACGGTCGTTAAGCCCTCCAGGGCCGATGGTACTGGGTGGTTACCCACCTGGGAGAGTAGGTCGGTGCCCGGGGTTTTTTATTTTACCCTTGCAAATTTCGGCTTTCCCATTAAATTATCAGTTTTAAATGAATTCCACTGTTAAAATCATAGGTTTATTATTGCTAACTTTCTTTATTTTTTTGGGTTTGCTCTGTTTAATTTTGTTTCTTTATCTTAAAATTTCTTTACCAAGTATATCCAAACTAAAAAATTATCAACCAAAACAATCTATAGTAATTGTTGACAGCCAAGATCAAATAATTGGTTATCTTGGTGATGAAAGAAGGATCTTTGTACCCTTAAGTAAAATACCTCCTCATGTAATAAAAGCCTTTTTAGCAGCAGAAGATGCTCAGTTTTATAAACATAAGGGAATTGATTTTTTTAGCTTACTTAGAGCTTTGTTAAAAAATTTGGTGTCAGGAAAAATTGTACAAGGCGGAAGTACTATCACTCAACAGGTGACAAAATCTTTACTTTTAGGCCCAGAAAGAACATTTATAAGAAAACTAAAGGAAATGTTCTTAGCTTGGCAAATAGAAAAACATCTTACCAAAGATGAGATTTTAACCATTTATTTAAATCATATCTATTTAGGTGAAGGTGCTTATGGAGTTGAAGCAGCCTCTTTAACCTATTTTGGAAAACATGTTTGGGAGCTTAATTTACTCGAAGCAGCAACTATAGCAGGATTACCCCCAGCACCATCTAAGTTTAACCCAATAAATAATCCCCGGGCAGGTTTAATAAGGCGAAATTATGTCATCAAAAGAATGGAGGAGGTAGGTTATATTTCCCCCGAAGTAGCAAGAGATCTTATTAGTAAGCCATTAATTTTAAATCCTAAAAATGTTAATATACCAGCTTATTATGCCTATTTCATAGATGTGATAAAGGACGAATTAGAAAAGCTTTTTTCTAAAGACATTATAGATCAAGGTGGTTTCAAAGTAAAAACAACCTTAGAGGTAGAATGGCAAAAAAAAGGATATGAAAATCTTATTTCTTGGTTAAATAAAAATTACAAAAAAGAGCCTCCAGAAGTAGCAGTTGTATGTCTTAGTAATAGTGATGGAGGAGTTAAGGTCCTAATAGGTGGTAAAAATTATTTACAGTCAACATACAATAGAGCAATATTAGCAAAAAGACAAGCAGGTTCAGCTTTTAAGCCATTTATTTGGGCTGAAGCTTTAGAAAAAGGTGTTGTTGCACCTGATTCTGTTATACCTGATGAGCCTATTACTTTACCTGGTGCTGATGCAGGAAAAGATTGGAGTCCTGGAAATTACGATGGTAAATATATGGGGCCTGTATTATTAAAAGATGCTCTGGCCTATTCAAGAAATACAGTTGCTGTTAGATTGGCAGTACTTTTAGGTTTAGATAATTTGCATGATCTGATAAGAAGATTAGATTTGAAATTTCCTACGCCAATAAATCTAAGTCTGGCTTTAGGAACTTATGAAATAAGTCCTCTTGAATTAACAGCAGCTTTTACAGTGTTTCCAAATCTTGGTCAAAAGGTTACCCCTATCTTTATAGATGAAATCTATGACAAAATTTATGAAGGAAAATCTATTTACAAAAGTGATCCTCAAATAATGCCAGTGTTTTCTGCAAAAACTGCCTCTATTATGAATGAATATTTAGAGGCTGTAACAAGATATGGCACAGGTGCCTGTGCTTCAGCCTTAGGGGTCCCGGTAGGAGGAAAAACAGGTACCTCACAAGATTATAAGGATGCCTGGTTTATAGGTTTTACAGCTCAATATACCTGTGGAGTTTGGGTGGGTTACGATAAAGCAAAAACACTCCAAAAAGGAGAAACAGGCGGAAGGATTGCCTGTCCCCTTTGGCTAACTTTAATGCAAGCAAAGAAACATAATAAGGAACCTTTGCCTAAATATTTCCCTGTGGAAAAATCAACGGAAGATGAATCTGAAACTCCATAAAAAGGATCTCTTCAATGATTTGAAAATATTTTAGAACTTTATATAATAATTAGAAAAGCCATAAAAGAGTGTGTCCTTATATTAAAACACAAAAGGGGGAAGGCCATGAGTTTACAAAAAATTATAAGTACTTACATACCACAAGGAGTTTTTATAATTACTACGCAAGCTAACGGGAAAGTTAATGGTATGACTGCAGCTTGGGTTTCACAAGTATCTTTTAGGCCGCGTCTTTTAGCTGTTGCCATCGCACCGCAAAGATATACATATGAGTTGATAGAAAAATCTAAGATCTTTTGCATAAATGTGCTTTCAGAGGATCAAGTTGAAATAGCTAAGCATTTTGGCTTTATAAGTGGAAGAAAAATTGATAAATTTGAGAATTATCCTTATAAATATGCCCTTAAGGGATCCCCTGTGCTTTTATCTGCAGTAGCATATTTTGAGTGTGAAGTAACTAATCTTTATGAAACTGGAGATCATATATTGGTAGTAGGAGAAGTAGAAGATTATGAGGTTCTAAGGCCTGGGGCTAAGGTTTTACTTTTTAAATGGGATGATTATTTTGGTGGTGTGGAGGGATAAATGGAAGAGGATGCCCTTTTAAAATTTCACGAGAAATTAAAAGATTTTCTCCAAAGACATCTTAACCTATTTATAAATATTGTTCTGATTTTTGTTATAATAATAATTTTGGGCGGGGCCTGGGTTTATTATCAGAAATATAGTGAAAGAAAAGCTTTTCAGGAGTTGGTCCAAATTTTACATAAGAATGATCTAACAGCTTTGGAAAACTTTACTAAAAAGCATGCAGGTGATCCAGCAGGTTTAAATGCTGCTTTAATCATTTGGGAAGTTCTTTCTCAAGGAGAAGATATTAAAGGAAAAAAGGAATATTTAGAGGTTCTAAAAAAGGGTTATCCCAAAAAATTGTCATCCTTTCTTCGATATGCTGAAGCGAAACTCTTAGAAGATTTGGGGAAGAGGGATGAAACCTTTAAAATATACGAGGAGCTTTTGAAAAAAGAGCCCTTTCTGGAAAAGGTGCTCTATTTAGATTTAGGAAGACTTGCAGAAGCTAAAAATCCAGCATTAGCCAAAAATTTTTATGAAAAATTAATAAATAAAGATAAAGAAGCCTTTGGAGTACCATTAGCTAATTACAAAATCTACAGGTTACAATAACTTTAATAGATGTCTTTTAGTATTTTGAGGAAAATAGCTGAAGAGAAAATAAGGGAGGCTATAGAAAGGGGTGATTTTGATGAGCTTCAATACAAAGGTAAGCCTATTGAAATAAAAGATAATCCCTTTGTACCTGAAGAGTTACGAATTGTCTATCGCATACTTAAGAACGCAGGGTTTATACCTAAGGAAGTCGAATTAAGAAAAGAGATTTTAGAATTAGAATCCTATTTAGATGCAGAGGTTCAGGATGCCTATCAAAAGATTAGAAAACTTAGTGCCTTGCTTTTTCACTTAAATCAACTGAGGCAAAAACCTCTGCAAGTTGAAGAAAACGAATATTATGCAAAGATTGTAGAAAAAATAAGAATTTATAAAAGGAAGTGCAAAGAGGAATATTTAGAGGAGAAAAAAGAAAATAAAAAGATTGATTTTGCAAAACTCCAAGTTTTGCTCTCTTTGAAGTCTTTTTATACAAAGCAAAGATAATTAGGTCATGAAGCTAAAGTCTGATGAATTTTATATGAAGATAGCTATAAAAGAGGCTTATAAAGGATTTGGGAAGACAAGTCCAAATCCTCCAGTGGGTGCAGTTTTAGTTGATCCTCATACAGGAGAAATTATAGCTAAAGGATATCACAGAGCATATGGAGAGCCCCATGCAGAAAGGGAAGCTATTACTAAAGCTGGTAATAGGGCAAAGGGAGCTTTTCTCTATGTAACTTTGGAGCCCTGTTCTCATTACGGAAAAACCCCTCCTTGTACAGAAATTATTATTTCATCTGGTATAAAAAAAGTGATCTGT
>JBKBJB010000078.1:0-4910 GCA_046294055.1 Caldimicrobium sp. | reverse complement strand
CCGTGATTTTCTGCGCCTTTTCAATTACATGATTATTAGTCACTATATATCCATCTTTTGAAATAATAAACCCAGAACCTGCTCCCCTTTCTCTGTATTTAGGGGGAGAAAAAAATTTTCTAAAAAATTCATCACCAAAGAAATCAAAAGGAAAAGGGTAAACCGGAGGAGAGGTTACTACTCTCTCAGTTTCAATATAGACCACAGCAGGCGCAGACCTTTCTGCCACTAAAGAAAAGGCTTGTGAAATCTTCTGAGCAAGCTGAATGTTTTCATCATTTATAAATCTTCCATCTTCTGCTATCACCCCTTTCGCCTTAAACACACTTAAAGGTTTTAAGAGCTCCCTTGCAAAAAGCCCAAAGGTAAAAACCAATAAGAGCAAAGCTATTAATTTATAGGTAGCACCTTTTTTCATCTCTTTTCCCTCCCCTCAATCAGGTTTAAGGGTTGTCTCTCATAAAAGACCTTTTCTATAATAAAGTTAAGGATACTTTTTAAATTCACCACATCTTCTCTATTATATAAAAGTAGTTTTCTTAAAGCACTCCTGTCTCTTTCCTCTTGCCATTTTTTCCATAATTTTACTGCATCATATCCAGTCATTCCATCCGTTTTTCTCTCTAATCCAAGCATCTTCTCAATCTTTTTCAATCCTCCCCTCAATCCCAACAAAGATGTATAATGATATAGGTCTATATGATACTTTGGAAGAGAGACATTTATAAATGTTTTTTTAATAAAGGGGAGGTCAAAATTTTCTCCTCCAAAAGTTATCCAAATGGGGGCTTGAACAAGATGAGAAATTACCTTTTCAAAATTGTATCCCCTTACAAAGGCACAATACCGGTTTTCTTTATAAATTCCTATCACCGTTATATCATTTCTTTCTTTTGAGAGCCCCTCTGTTTCTATATCTAAAAAAAGAGCCTTTTCTTCGTTTTCTAAATAGTATTCTAATAATTTCAATCTTTCATTCACCTTCACCTCTCCTTTTTAATAAATTACAGGAGAAAACTTCTTTTTTAAGTTTTCTAATTCCTTTTCCAGCTGTTCCTTTTCCTTTTCTTTTAAAAGATCTTCTTTAATCCTATCTTTAACTGTCTCAAAGGAAAGTTGTGAAGCTGGAACCTTTTTAACTACCTTTACTATATGATATCCGTAAGGGGATCTTATAGGTTCGCTAATCTCACCCACTTTTAAGGAAAAAATCTTTTCTTCAAATTCTGGTATAGTATCTCCTTTTCTTAGGATCCCTAAATCTCCACCTTTATTTCTTGAGGCAAGATCATCTGAATGAAGCTTAGCTAACTCCTCAAATTTTGCTCCCTTAAGTAATTGATCTCTGATTTGTTTGGCTTTATTTAAAGCCCTCTCTTCAGCCTCTTTCCCTTCTTTGCTATCAACAAAAATTAGTATATGTTTTAATTGAACCCCTTCTGGCTCTCTGTAATTTGATTTATTATTTTCATAATACTTTCTCATTTCCTCTTCTGTCACAGTTAGATTTGACAACTTGCGTTGCAAAAATTCTTCTGCAAGGATCATTTTTTCATTCTCAAGAATTTTCTTCTTAATACTTGGATTTGTATCCAATTTTTCTTCTTTTGCTGCCAAAGATAACAGGGAAATATTAATCCATCTCTCCATTAAAGCTTTTTGTATTTGACTTTTTAATTCAGGTTTTACTTTTAAAATTTCTTTAACTTTTGGATCACTTTTCATTATATCTTCAAGATCTTCCTCAAACAATTTATAAGGTCCTACTTCGGCTAAAACTTTGTCTGCTAAGGCTATCTTTACATCCAAACTCCATAGGCAAAAGAAACTCAATCCTAAGATAAAAAGTAGCTTTCTCATAAATCCTCCTTTAGTTTTTAATTTTAGTTCTTGGTGGATAGAAGCCAGAGGGGGGTGTAATTCCAGGATAGATAAAAGAATCCTTTCCTATTAGAGTTCCTGGAAGTAATACAACATTACACCCAGTCTGAACCCTATCTCCAAGGATAGCTCCAAATTTTTTTAGACCGGTGTTTATTTTTTTACCATTTATTTCTAATATAATTTCATTCCGTAAAAATTTTAAATTAGCAAGCTTTGTGCCAGCTCCAAGGTTTACCTCTGCTCCAAGAATACTATCTCCCACATAGGCAAAATGTGCAGCCTTTGCTCTTTGAAGGAAGATGCTATTTTTCACTTCTGTGGTATGCCCGATAATCGCACCCTTCCCTGTATAGACAGACCCTCTCACATAGGCAGCATGTCTAACTTGGGTATTATTTGAAAAGTAACAGGGCTCCTCCAAATAAGCAAAAGGTTCCACCACTACCCCTTCTCCAAAATAAAACCTTCTTCCTTTAATATAAACATCTGCATTAAGTATAGCACCCTTCAGCTTTTTCCCTTTAAAATAAAATTCATCTTTTTCCTTTTTTAGCTCCCTTAATGGAATAATCTCACCTTCAACAGTTACAAAAAAAGCTTCTGGCAGAGGCTTTTCCATAAGGATTAGTTTGGGTATTTCTGGCAAAACACTATATAGATAATCTTTTAAGATTTTTAATACTTCCCATGGAGGTTGACTTTCTAAAAGAGGTCCTATGAACTCATCAGTTAAAGATTCAAAAAAATCTTTCGCTACAGCTTGCCATACCATTGATTTTTTATTATACACCTTGCTTATGGACTTGTCAAAAAGATTTTTTGAATTAAAATAATAAAAAGTTATTAGCCCCTGTAGCTCAATGGGATAGAGCAGCGGATTTCTAATCCGCAGGTTGGGGGTTCGAGTCCCTCCGGGGGCGTTTTTTTATTTAAAGATTAAATACAGAGGTGAGAAGATGAAAAAAGGTATTCATCCCGAGTATTATGAGGATGCTGTAATTAGATGCGCCTGCGGTAATGAAATCAGAGTAGGCTCAACTAAAAAAGAAATAAGAGTTGAAGTTTGTTCTCATTGCCATCCCTTTTTCACAGGTGAAAGTCGCTTTGTTGATACAGAAGGTAAGATTGAAAAATTTATGAAAAAATATGCCCACATTTACAAAAAAAGTGAAGGCGAATAGTTATTATGAGTTTATCTAAGTTTTATTTAACTAAGCTTCAAACCATAGAAGATAGATATACGGAGCTTTCCCATAAACTTTTAGATCCTGAAATTTTGTCTAATCAAGAGCTATATGCAAAGTTAGCCAAAGAATTATCTTCCTTGGAGGAGGTAGTAAAAACTTATCAAGAATATAAGAAATACCTCAGGGAAATTGAAGAAAATAAAGAACTCTTGGAAGTAGAAAAAGATAATGAACTTAAAGGCTTAATCAAAGAAGAGATCAAACAATTAGAAGAAAAGATAGAAACATTAGAAAAAATTCTTCCTTTTTTAATCTTACCAAAGGATCCTAAGGATGAGAAAAGTGTGATCCTTGAAATTAGAGCAGGGGCAGGCGGTGAAGAAGCAGGTCTTTTTGCAGCTGAATTACTCAGAATGTATGAACGCTATGCTGAAAAAAAAGGATGGAAGTTTGAGATTGTAGATGCCAATGAAACCGGTTTAGGAGGTTTTAAAGAAGTTATTGCGCGAATTGATGGTAAAGGAGCTTACAGCAGACTCAAATACGAAAGTGGGGTCCATAGAGTACAAAGGGTCCCTATTACAGAGTCAGGAGGAAGAATTCATACCTCTACAGTGACTGTTGCAATTTTACCTGAAGTAGATGATGTAGATATTGAGATTCGCCCTGAAGAATTAAAAATTGAAACTATGAGAGCAAGTGGTCACGGGGGGCAACATGTAAATAAAACAGAAAGTGCTGTTCGTATTACTCACATCCCCACAGGCATTGTAGTTACCTGCCAAAATGAAAGAAGTCAACATCAAAATAAAGCTACAGCAATGAAAATTTTAAGAGCCAAATTATATGAATTAGCTCAAAAAGAACAAATGGAAAAGCTTCAAAAAGAGCGGAAAGCCCAAGTTGGGACAGGAGAGCGATGCGAGAAAATTCGCACCTATAATTTCCCTCAAAATAGGGTCACCGATCATCGTGTAGGCTTAACTATTTATAATCTTCAAGCGGTCTTAGATGGCGATTTAGATGAATTTATTGATGCACTAATTACTCATTTCAGAACAGAGGCTCTGAAAAGAGAAGAATCCCTTAGTTTAGCAGCCTAAGACATAGTGATTACCTATTATACCTTTGGAAAGTTAATTTTTAAAGGGACCTCTTTCACTAAAGACTTAATCCTTCTTATAAAACCTAACTTTGAAAAAATCCTATATCCTTGGTGGCGAAAAGAGGGTCACTTATTACAAGAGGAAGATTTAGAAGAGGTCTTTGCCTTCCAGCCAAAGTATCTTATCGTTGGAAAAGGTGCATACGGTGTTATGCAACTTTCTCCTAAAGTAATTGATAGGGCTAAAAAAGAAGGGATTCAAGTCGAAGCATATTTAACTCAAGAAGCAATATATCATTTTAATGAATTACTAAAGAGCGGCTTTGCGATTGCAGGAGCCTTTCACTTAACCTGTTAATTAGCTAAATTTAATTATTCCCATCTCCAGGGATTAGGTTTTGCTCCAGAGCTCTGCGTTGCTGGCTCATAAGTTGTGCTTCTCGTTGGGAGTTCTCTTTGGGAAGTGCTCTTCGGTTGAGCTTCCAGTTGCTTAGGCTTTGCTGTTTCAAGCTGTGCTTCCTTTTGAGGTAATGTCTTTTGCTGATGTGCAGGACTTGGAGGTATAGAAGTTGGTTGCACTGGTATAGGTTGTATGGGTTGAGGCGGTGGTATAGGTTTTTCCTTTGCTTTGCCAAAGGGCCAAAGGACGTTCTTTATTTTAGATAAAATTCCCTCTTCTTCTGCTTTTTGCTGATAATAGTAATAGGGAGGTGGAGAATAATTATAATAAGGTT
>JBKBJB010000077.1:0-4917 GCA_046294055.1 Caldimicrobium sp. | reverse complement strand
ACTCTTTTTTCTTGTATTTTATTAAAACACTCCTTGCAAAGCTTTAAGTTTTGAGTAGTGAGCTTGACAATAGGAACCTCTGTTTTACAAATCTGACAAGCCTTCCCAAAGGGGGTTGGCTCCCAGTGAAATTCTTCAAATCCACACTTTATATACTCCATAGCCTACCCTTAAAGTTCATCCTCATTTAAATTATATTATAATACATTAATATTATAAAAAAAAACAACTTATAGGCACATAGAAGCACCTTATTGTCACTTTTAATTCATAACCTGAGTTATCTGACGCAGTATTTTTTAAGGGGGTTGACATTTATGTAAAATTATTTATTATTGATAAAAATTTAATTTACGGGACGTAGCGCAGCCTGGAAGCGCACCCGCTTGGGGTGTGGGGGGTCGGCGGTTCAAATCCGCCCGTCCCGATTTTTTTAACCTATCTCGAAAAATAAAAAAAACCGGGCATCTTGCCTGGGGGGAGGTGAGTTATGAGGAACCTTCAACTCAATTGCCATGTTGAAAATTTTGAACTCATCCCTTACCAGCAAGGTGCTCAAAAACGATGCATTTGGAGTTATCATTTAGTGGTTGAATTTTGGAACTCACCCTTTGACCTTTTAGCAGAAGCCAAAAAAGTGGAAAGCTTTTTATATTATGCAATTAATGAAGATTTACAAAAAAATGGGATAAGAGCTTTTAGTTATCAATTTCAGCCTTTTGGAGTATCAGCCCAGGTAAATTCAGGGTTAGCACATATCTATGTACACACATGGCCAGAAAAAAGATATTCTGCTATAGATATCATTGCAGAATCCAAAGAAAAAGCTTATGAAATCTTAAAGCGCCTACAGGAGAAGTTTCAACCAGAGAAAATCTGTATCGCTGAAATTGCAAGAGGGCTTACTCAAACGGAATGGGGGGAAACTTGACTGGTCAATTTTGGTGGAGAGAAAGAATTTTCAGAGATTTTGGACATACCTATTTTGTCGAATTAGTATTTGAAGAAAAAGCCTTACAAAAAATCCAAATTTTTAAAAATCGCACTTGGGGCTATTTTTTAGTTTTAGATGGAATTGTCCAATTTACAGAAAGAGATGAGTATATTTATCACGAAACTATAACTTTTCTTCCAAGTAGTCTCTTACCTGAACCACCAGAAGAAGTCATAATTATTGGCGGAGGAGATGGTGGAGTCTTAAGAGAATTGCAAAAAATTCCCTCTTTAAAAAAGATCTATCAGTATGAAATAGATAATTTGGTATTTGAACTATGCCAAAAGTATTTCTATAAAATTAGTGGAAATTATGAAGATTCGAGGGTCAATTTTATAACCAAAGATGGCTTTTTAGGTTTAAAAGAAAGTGCCTCAGAAGCCTTTGACCTGCTAATTGTAGATTGTACAGATCCAGTAGGCCCTTCTAAAAGTCTTTATACTAAAGAGTTTTACGAAGAAAGCTTTAGAGTGCTAAAACCTTATGGAGTCTTTATCCAACAAGCAAGCCTTCCAGCATACTTCCCCCATGTATTACAACAAGCCTACCCCATAATTAAAGAAGTTTTTCCTTATGTAAAAGTAGTTAGAACTTATGTCCCCTGCTATGGAGAAGAAATTGCCTTTTTATTAGCAACAAAAGAGGAAAAAACTTGGTTTCAACCAAACCAATTTTATTATGGTAAATACTATCATCCTCAATTAAATCCATATTATTTTTCACTTCCTACAAGTTGGATAAATCTTCTTAAGGATGAACAAAATCATTGCGTATAACAGGCGGAACTTTAAAAGGTAGAGCACTAATTACACCTCCTAAAAAAGAAATATCAATTAGACCTCTTAGAAGTAGAATAAGAAAAGCCCTATTTGATGTTTTAGGGGAAAATCTCGCAGGTTTTTTAGTTTTAGACCTTTTTGCTGGAACAGGAGCCTTAGGAATCGAAGCTCTCTCCCGAGGTGCCCACTTCGCTATCTTTGTGGATAATAACTCCCTTAGCCTTAACATCATCCAAAAAAATTTAGAAAAATTGGGCTTAAAAGAAAAGGCTAAAATTCTAAAACTTACACTTCCAGAAGAAATAAACAAAATCACAGCTTTAGTAAAAAATACTCATAAAAAATTTGACTTAATTTTCATTACACCACCCTATGGAAAAGGGCTTGCAGAAAAAACTTTACAACAATTACCTTCCCACCTTTACAAAGACTCTTCAACTGTGGTAGTAGAAGAAAGGTCAACGATTTCTTTAAATATACCCTCGGAAAAATTTATATGTGAGAAGAAAAAAACCTATGGAGAAACCACCTTATATTTCCTTAAACCTGTAAAGAGCAAATAAAAATTCCACTAAGGAAAACATAGGACCTCAGAAGGTGGACTGGGTATAAAGGTATCATAAAATTTTAGTAAAGCCTGTACAGAAAAGCACGCTCCATCTTTTGACACTTTGACAAGTATTTCCCTATCCTTAATCTCTTTCACTTTTTTTTCACCTTGTGATCTTTCTTCTAAACGATAGATTACTTCTCCTTTTAAAGGCTCTCTATTTAGGTTTAATATAGGTTGATCCCATGTTATTAAGATCTCCTCCTGAGAGTAGGGAATAATTTGAAAATTACTTGGGGGCATAGGAGGTGTTGTCCAATAAACTATTTTTCCTTCTGTATAAGGGGTCTTTACAAGAAAATCTTTTACAACTTTCAACCTATATTTGTAAGCAAAATTAGGTTCGAGGTTTTGATCAGAATATAGGATTAGATTGCCTGCAGTATGAAGTTTGGGAGTTAATTTTATAGTCTTACTTTTAGATTTTTTAAACCCCTCTAAAGGAATTTCTTCTCTTTCAATGATAAGAGCTTTAATATTTGTAAGGATCTTACCTTCTTTTGTCTCTGTTGGAAGAGTAATCCAAAGATTAATCCCCGTAGAGGTGACTTCAATATTAAAAACAGGCTCTTTAGGGATGCTCTTTTCAATGGGCAAGGGAGGCGTTTTTTTTCCACAAGAAATTAACAAAGTGCAAATTAAAAAAAGAATAAATTTTTTCATTTCTTTAAAAAAATTTAATTTTTTCTATTCTTGCAGCATGACACTGCAAATTTACTGCCACAGGCAAGCTTGCTATATGGCAAGGTTGGAGTTCTATATGGACAAAAAGAGCTGTAGTCTTTCCGCCAAATCCAAGAGGACCTATACCTAATTTATTAATACTCTCTAAAAGCTCCTGCTCTAAATTCCTTACTTCTTTATCTGGATGGGAAAGTCCTGGATCTCTAAAAAGGGCTCTTTTAGCTAAATAGGCAGCCTTTTCAAAATTTCCTCCAATACCTACTCCAACGATTAGTGGAGGACAGGGGTTAGGACCTGCCTCTTTTATCACTTCTAAAACAAAATCTTTAATTCCTTGCCATCCCTTAGCCGGAGGAAGCATGGCTAATTTACTCATATTTTCACTTCCGCAACCTTTAGGCATAATCCATATCTCAAATATCTCTTCCTTAGAAAGTTCATAATGTATAACAGCAGGTGTATTTGTTCCAGTATTAATTCTTGTCAAAGGATGGGCCACCGAGCTTCTTAAATAGCCTTCTATACAAGCTTCCTTTATGCCCTCATTAATAGCCTCTTCTATTTCTTTAAAAAGACCTTTCTCCGAAAATCTAACAATAACAACAGGTATACCCGTGTCTTGACATAAAGGCAATTTCTCTTTTTTTGAAACCTCTACATTTTCAAGAAGTATCTCTAAAGCCCTCCGTGAAAGACTATTTTCCTCCTCCCTCTCTTTAGCTTCTCTAAGTTTTTCTACAATAGCCTGTGGTAAAGATCTACATGCTTTAATATAGGCTTTTTTAACCTCTTCCTTTACCTTTTCATAATTAACTGTTAACATAGCCTCTCTATATTATACCCTCAAGAATTGATAAGGATACCTTAAGGTTCTCCTTAAGAGAGGAACTTCTTTCTATCTCCCTTTTAATTTCAAAAAGGGCCCTTAAAAGCTCCTCCCAATTTCCTGTAAAAATTATTAAATTATGGCCTGAGGCTATAGCGGAAAGGATTCTTTCTTCCAAAGGATAAGAATCCAAAGCACCCATTGCTATGTCATCGGTAATGATAACACCTTTAAATCCTATGTCATTTCTTAAAAATTTAATCAATTTATCAGAAAAAGTCGTGGGTTTCTTGTCAAAGTCTGTAAGCAATAAATGGGTAGTCATAATAAATTTTACTTTACCAGATAATGTGCGAAAAGGAAAAAGATCTGCCTCTGTAAAATTCCTTTTTATAGGTAGCTCCTTATGAGGGTCAATTTTTACTCCACCTAAGCCAGGAAAATGCTTAAGACAGGTTTCAATACCTAAGGTTCTATGCACTTCTATAAATTTTTCTGCTAATTTAGATACCTTTTGCGGATCATCTCCAAATGTTCTAAACCTTAAAAATTCTTCTGCCTCCTCTCCTGCTAAATCCACAACGGGAGAAAGATTAAGATTTAAGCCCTTTTCTTTTACGGAAAGAGCCAAACTTTTTGCCCACTCTAAAAAATATTCTTCCCCATAAAGATCGTATTTCTTTGACGCTTCATAAGGAGAAGCAAAGTCCCCAGGAATTCTTATTACTCTTCCTCCTTCTTGGTCTACTGCCAAGATTTTACATACTTTTATTCTCTCCCTAAGAAATTCTCTATATTCATCAAAGTTTTCTAAAAAGTGCTCTTTAAAAAATATAAAGTTTCTAAAGGACAATTCTTTATAAAAAGAGAGCTCCTTAATAGAGAGCTCCTTCGGTTTAACTAAAAAAATTTTTCCCAAAGTTTTAAACATGGAAATACTATTTTGAAAAATAATTTTTAAAAAATAGGAGGGTTTGCTCTATGTGTTGAAGAGTAGTATATCTACCCAAGGAGAATCTTATCG
>JBKBJB010000076.1:0-4929 GCA_046294055.1 Caldimicrobium sp. | reverse complement strand
TTATGCTTTTAGCAATAATCTACTTATATTTGCAATTTGGCACCTTTGACTATACAGCGCTTCTTGGAAAAACTTATCCATTACATGTAGAGAAGTTACTATTTGTGGGCTTTCTTATAGCTTTTGCTGTAAAAGTGCCAATGTGGCCTGTTCATACTTGGTTACCTGATGCCCATACAGAAGCACCAACTGCTGGTTCAGTAATTTTAGCTGGAATTTTAATTAAACTTGGTGGATATGGAATGGTAAGATTTCTTTTACCTTTATTTCCACAAGCTACCCTATATTTTGCAAAATTAATCTTGGTATTATCTGTGATTGCTATTATTTATGCAGGTCTTGCTTGTTTATGGCAGAGCGATTTAAAGAGATTAATTGCCTATAGTTCAGTAAGTCATATGGGCTTTGTAACTTTGGGTATTTTTTCTTTAAACCCCATTGGAATAAAGGGTGCTATACTGCAGATGATTAATCACGGCATTGTTACCGGGGCGCTATTTATGTGTGTAGGTGTAATTTACGATAGAACCCATAGTAGAGAGATTTCTTATTATGGGGGGCTTGCCTCAACTTTTCCAATATATGCTGCTTTTTTTATGGTTTTTACTTTAGCGAGTATTGGATTACCAGGGACAAATGGCTTTATTGGTGAATTTCTAATTTTATTAGGAACTTATTTAAGTGATAAATTGATGGTTGTTTTTGCTTCAACGGGAGTAATTATTGGAGCTGCTTATATGCTTTGGTTGTATCAAAGGGTTTTCTTTCAAAAACCAAAGCCTCATTTAGCAGGGCTATCACCTATGAAGTGGAATGAGTACTTAGCTTTAATTCCTATGATTTTATTAGTTTTTCTTATAGGTTGTTATCCAAATCCCTTTTTAGAATTTATGAGAACAAGTGTATCTCATCTTTTAACAAAATTTTAAGTAAAGGGGGAAAGTGGTGTTTGCCTTAAATTTAAATTTTGCAGTCTTAACCTTAGAGTTAATTTTACTTCTTTCAGGAATTGGAATATTTTTAATTGACAGGTTTAGCACAAATAAAAATTATGCTTTTTATTTGACTTTAGTGGTTCTAACTATTGCCTTAATTTTCCTATTATATACACCTTTTGGTGAGTTTACAACTGCATATAAAACGGACTTTTATTCAAACACCCTAAAATTTGTCTTATTGATATCTTTTTTCCTTGTAATACTTACATCGTATAGTTACTTACAGGATTATAAAGCTCTAAATTTTGGGGAATATTATGGTTTATTGGTCTTTTCTATTATGGGCGCTTTCATTATGTTATCTTTTCAGGATTTATTGACACTCTTTTTAGGTCTTGAGCTTATGAGTATTCCTGTGTATTTCCTTATTGGGTCAAGCTATGTTTATAAGAGAAATTCCATTGAAGGAGCTTTAAAATATTTTATAGCTGGTGCTATATCGTCTCTTTTATTCCTTTTAGGGTTAGGTATTGTTTATTATTTAACCGGAAGTTTGTATTTAAAAGACATTTATGTAAAATTGTTGCAAAATACATATAAAAAGGAACTTTTCATAGGATTTTTATTTTTTCTTGGTGCCTTTTCTATTAAGCTTTCCTTTGCGCCCTTTCATATGTGGGCACCAGATGCCTATGAGTCAGCCCCATTACCTATTACAGCCTTTCTTGCAAGTTTAATAAAGTTAGCTATCTTTGCTGCATTAATAAAACTAATTATCTTAGGCTATGCGCCTTTAAAAATTGACTTAGGAAGTCTTTTAGCGCCTATTTCATTGCTTACAATTTTTCTTGGGGCTCTAATGGCGATTAGGCAAGACAATATTGTAAGAATGTTAGCTTATTCTTCTATTGCTCATGCAGGATATGCCTCTTTGGGAATTGTTGCAGGAGATTATATGGGGTATGGTTTTTCATTATTTTATATTATGGTTTATCTATTTATGACGATAGGGACTTTTTCCTTATTAATTTATTTAGTCCGTCTTGAAAGATCTTTTCTTTATATACCCGCACTTTCTGGGCTTGGTAAAGGTTTTCCTATGGTTAGCTTTTTAATTTTACTTTTCTTTTTTTCCTTAGCTGGGGTCCCACCAACAGCAGGCTTTATGGCTAAGTTTTATTTGTTTATTATGCTATTAAAGAGTAATTATCTTGTTATAGCTTTATTGGCCTTACTTTTTTCTGTGATGGGTGCCTACCCATATCTGAGAGTACTAAAAGTTATCTATATGGAAAAGCCTATTTACGATCAAATAACTAAGAAGAATTATGGGTTTTCTTTATTATTTGTAGTGATTTTCTGTGCTTTTATTATAATTTGGCTTGGAGTTTATCCAAGTCCAGTTGTTGATTTTATTCAAAGGACCCTATATTTGTATTTGAGCTTTTTAAATTTCCATTTTTAAAATTCTGGAAAATGATTTAATGAGAAAAAAAGAGAATAATTAAAAAAAGAAGTTAATAGTGAATTTAAATTTACACGATTTCATATAATTGGATTTGACTTTGAATTTAAAAATATATAATATTGATTAAAATAAAATCCGGTGAGGAGGTGTAGAAATGCCAGAACTTTATTTTCAAAGACCCATGCCACATGGGGGCAAGTTGGTTGAGCGCGTGATTTCAGACAAAAGAGTAGCAAAGAAGTATTTAGAATCTTGTAAGAAGTATTGTGCTTTTTATGATATTAAGCCCACGCTTCATTATAAGAGAGGAGTACCTGTAAGAAATGTTTATAGAGAGATAATGTCTGTATGTTATGGTTTCTTTAGCCCAGTGGAAGGTTCTATGACTTCAGCTGAATTAGAGAGTGTATTAACTAAAAGGAGGTTGTTATCTGGATGGGTATTCCCATATCCAATATTGTTTGATATTTCCAAAGAAGATTATAAAAAATTAGGAGTAAGTGAAGGGGATAGATTAATTCTTAGGCTTAAGGGGAAACCTTTTGCTATTTTAGATATTGAAGAAGTTTATGAGATAGACCCAGAGGAGTTGGCAAATAGGACCTTTGGATCCCCTGAGACAAATCCAGAGGTAGTTAGACAAAAATTTGATGATAAGCATCCAGGATGGGTTATTTATAGATCCCATAATCCTATAATTTTAGCTGGAAAGTACACCGTTATAAATGAACCTATTTTTAAACCACCTTTTGATAGATTTTGGGTACCACCAAGGAAATGTAGAGAGTTAATGGAGCAAAAAGGCTGGAGAACAGCTATTGCTCATCAAACAAGAAATGTCCCTCATGTTGGGCATGAGTTTCTTATGAAGAATGCAGCTTATACAGGCGATGTTGAGCCTTGTCATGGTATAGTGGTTAATGCTATTATTGGTGTGAAGAGAAGAGGAGATTATCCTGACGAGGCTATTTTAGAGGCACACGAAGCAGTCCATAAAGCAGGATATATTAAACCTGAGAGACACATTGTTACATTTACACTTTGGGATATGAGGTATGGTAATCCTCTTGAGAGTTTACTTCATGGAATTATTCGTCAAAATATGGGATGTACTCATCATATGTTTGGGCGTGATCATGCTGCAGTGGGAGAATATTATGATTCCTATGCCACTCAAATTTTATGGTTAAAGGGCATACCAAGTTATGGATTTGACAAGCCCGTTAATGAAGTTGAGGGTGGGTTGTTGATTAGACCTCAGAATATGAGAGAATTTTGGTATTGCCCTGTTTGTAAAGAGATGGCCTATAGTGAAAATTGTGGACATACTAAAGAGAAAGAAAAACTTTCTGGAAGTTTAATTAGAGGGTTAGTAGCTGAGGGAGTGCAACCACCGGTTGTTATTATGAGACCAGAGGTATTTAAGGTTGTTGTAAAATGGTGGAAGAAGTTTAATTATCCTTTTGTGAATGAAAGATATGTACAATGGAAAGAAGAAGAATTAGAAGTTGATTTGCCAGATTTGGATTAATTAAGATAAATAAAAAGGGGGTGACAAGATGGAATATATTTTAGAAGTATTTCTTGATGAATACAGATTAAATAAAATTAAAGGAACTCCAATTGAGAATAACATTGAAGCGGTATTTGGTGGTGAGTTAAAAGTATTAAGAGTTAAGGTGGGAGAAGAAGTAAAAAATTCTATTTTGAAGGTCTTTGAGTCTGCAAGAATTGATTCTCGTGCTTGTATAACTGATACGCCAGTAGCTTTTAAAAGGGCTTTATTTGAAGAGATAGCAAAGCAGAAAAGTCTCGGGGAGGAGGTAGTTCAGGCAGTCCTTTCCCGAATTGACGAAATTAAGGAGCTGGCAGCAAAGGAATCAGATTTCTTGCCAGCCCCGGATATAGAAACAGATTAAAACAATAAAAAAAGGAGGTGGTATTATGCCAAGTTATGTAAACCCTGAAAAGTGTGATGGTTGCAAGGGTGGTGATAGGACAGTTTGTATGTACATTTGTCCCAATGACTTAATGATCCTTGACCCAGAGGCAATGAAAGCTTACAACCAGGAGCCTGATCAATGTTGGGAGTGCTATAGTTGTGTCAAGAGTTGTCCACAGGGAGCAATTTCTGTAAGACATTATGCTGATTTTGCACCTCTTAATGGAACCTGCCAGCCCATGAGAGGAACCACTGACATTATGTGGACTATTAAGTTTAGAAATGGAGTAGTTGTGAGATTTAAGTATCCTATTAGAACCACTCCTGAGGGCTCCGCAGATCCTACTGTAGGTGGAAAGGAAGCTGATCCTGCAAAACTAAATACTAATCAACTCTTCACACAAGCAGCTGATGGAATTGAGCCCAAGAAACCTGAGGCAGTAGTACATAAAGTATATCCTTGTACAGATAAGAAAATGACCATTTAATAAAAATTAAAAAGGAGGTGAAGGATATGCCTAAGATTCATAGTTATAATTTTGGATTGCTCTGTGCAGAACCAGAAATAGTTGAAAAAGAAA
>JBKBJB010000075.1:0-4940 GCA_046294055.1 Caldimicrobium sp. | reverse complement strand
CCCATTCGGTATCAAAGCGAGGAGTATAAAAGTTTCTTGCTCCAAAATCCTTTTCAACAAACCCGTAGAAAAAAAGAGAGTCTTTCCCTTTACTATAAAGATTAAAACTTCTTATATCAAAATCTCTATTCCAAATAAAGCCACTTGCTTTCTTACTCTCTAAATTCAATCTTATAGCCCGAGTTTCCTTTATCGGTATTCCTAAACTAAGAAAAGGATTCAAAAAATTATAGCTTCCAAACCCCACCTTATAATCTATACCAGGCTTTGTCTCTTCTAATATAAAATTTAATACTCCACCAAAACCACCTGCTCCATAAAGTGGGCTTGCACCACCGGGTAAAACTTCTACAGCTTTTATTTGCTGTAATGAAAAGGGTAGGTTCATAAGATGATGCCCAGTTTGTAGGTCAGAAAGTCTTATACCCTCTAATAGCACTAAGTTTTGTTCAAAGGTGGTTCCCCTCAAAGATAAATCCTCTTGAACACCAAACCCTCCCCTCTCCCTCACATCAAGCCCTGTATAGATACTATATCCAAAACTTTTTAACTCATTCTTAGAAACTACTTTTACCTCTTGTCCTACCCTCTCAGGGGACTCTCCCAAAATTGGTGCTGTAACTTGGATTTCTTTAAGTTCGTATACTTCACTTGCTTGAGCAAAAGACAAGACCAAAAGAGAAAAAAATAAGACACCAAAGAAAACTCCACCTACTTTATAAAACATCCTACCACCTCCTTATTTTTTTGTTAACTAAAATTTAAATTATAGGTTAACAATTTATAATTGTCAAGAAAAATTTTCTAAAAATTATCAGAGATTTACGAGACGTAATAAGATTTAGAATAGGATAAGGAAAGAAGAAAAATGAAGGGGTTAATAAAAAATAAAAACTTGCAAGAATTCTAAAAAGTAATTATTATTACATACTAATAAAAATTCTAAATGGGGGAGAGCTATGGCAATTTGGAAATGTTCAAAGTGTGGTGCTACTAAAGAATCGAAATGCAAGCCCAAAAAGTGTCCCAGTTGCGGAGAGGTAGGTACAATGGTAAAAAGGGATAATCAAAAATAAACATCTTCTTAACCACCACCTATAACTTCTCCTAATCTGAATATTGGTAGATATAATGCCACTAAGATTCCACCTATTATTACTCCCAAGAAAACGAGTAATATAGGTTCCACCAGAGTGGATAGGGTCTCAACGGTTCTATCCACCTCTTCTTCATAAAAATCTGCTACTTTATTTAACATTTCCTCCAAATTACCAGACATCTCACCAATCCTTACCATTTCAGTAACTAAATAAGGAAAAACTCCGGTATATAGCATAGGCTCAGCTATAGAATGCCCTGCTGATACATTAATTCGTATTTCCTCCATTGCTTTTTCAATAACCTTATTTCCAGAGGTTTCACCTGCAATGACGAAGGCTTGAAGAAGTGGTATACCACCACCAATTAAATTAGCCAAAGTGCGTGCCAAACGAGATATGGCGGCTTTGTGGAATAACTGCCCAAAAAGAGGAATGTTCAAAAGAAGTTTATCTGTGTGATATTTCCCTTTTTCACTTTTTCGATAATGTTTTATAGCTAAAAAAGAACCCACTGAAAATAATACAAAAAAGAGAAAAATCCACTTAAAATGTTCACTAATAGAAATTAAAATTAAGGTTGGTAAAGGTAACTCGTGACCCGCCTCTCTAAAAAGCTCTGCAAATTTTGGTATAACAAAAATCATAATAATTGAGACAACTACTATAGCAACAAACACAATAACTGAGGGATAGACCATTGCATGTTTAATTTTAGATTTAATAGAAAGAATTTTTTCAAGATAAGTCGCTAATCTTTTTAAAATCACATCTAAGTTACCTGAAGTTTCTCCTGCTCTTACCATCCGTACATATAATGTATTAAAAACTTTTGGAAATTCTGCCATGGCATCGCTAAGTGAACTTCCTGCTTCTACTTTTTTTCTAATAACGGTGAGCACTTCTCTAAAATAGGGATTTTTCTGTTGCATTGCTAATGTGTCTAAACCTTTAACTAATGGCACCCCTGCTTCAAGAACTGTAGCAAACTGGCGAGTAAAAAGAGTAATGTCCTTTTCTGAGACCCTTTTTAATTTTAAGGTAAATAATCGTTCCTTCTTGAGCTTTATTTGAATTGGAACAATATTTAATCGTCTTAAATAAAACTCAACTACCTGCTCATTGGGTGCCTCTAAAACACCCGTTCTAATTTCATCTGTTACCGTTCGACCTTTCCATTGATAAATAGGCATTTTTATTACCCCAACCAATAATTTGGTGCTTCTCTTAAAATAGTCACATCGTGTACATGGCTTTCTCTATAACCTGCTGGTGTTATTTTAATAAATTTAGCTTTTTTCCGAAGTTCTTCTATGTTTTTACAGCCACAATAACCCATACCTGATTTTAATCCACCAATAAGTTGGTATATCATATTGGATACAGAACCCCTATAGGGAACTCTTCCTTCCACTCCTTCCGGCACAAATTTGCTTAAATCTTCAGCTTCATATCCATATCTTTCCCTTCCGCCTTTACCTTTAAACATGGCAGAAAGAGATCCCATTCCTCTATAAATCTTATAAGTTCTTCCTTCATATAAAATAATTTCTCCCGGTGCTTCTTCAGTTCCTGCAAAAAGATTCCCTATCATTACACAATGTGCACCAGCTGCAATAGCTTTTGTTATGTCTCCTGAAAATCTAATCCCACCGTCTGCTATAACAGGTATATTATATTTATTAGCAACTACTGCTACATTATGAATCGCTGTTAATTGAGGTACACCAGCCCCTGCTACAATTCTTGTTGTACATATAGATCCAGGACCTACTCCTACTTTCACTGCATCAGCTCCAGCCTTTATAAGAGCTTCTGCCGCTTCTCCTGTAGCAATATTACCAGCAACTAATTGGCAATCAGGAAAGTGATACTTTATTTCTTTAATCGTGTCTATCACATTCTTACTATGTCCATGGGCTGAATCTATAAAAAGCACATCACATCCTGCCTTGAGAAGGGCTTCAGCTTGCTCCAGTCTGTTCTTCCCAACCCCAATGGCTCCCCCAACCCTCAATCTTCCCAACTCATCTTTACAAGCATTAGGATATTTTTTTATCTTTTCAATATCCTTTATCGTAATTAACCCTTTCAAATGAAAATCGTCATCTACAATAAGAAGTTTTTCTATTCGTCTTTCATGAAGAATTTTCACTGCTTCATCCAAAGTTATTCCTGATTTTGCTGTAACAAGATTTTCTTTTGTCATTACTTCCTTTACTGGTTTATCTAAAGCCGTTTCAAATCTTAAATCCCTATTAGTTACAATTCCTACTAATTTTTTTTTAAGACCTTCTACTACAGGTATACCTGAAATTTTATATTCTTCCATTATGGCCAAAACTTTCCTAATTGGAGTATCAGGAGTTACTGTAATAGGGTCGTAAATTATTCCACTCTCAGACTTTTTCACCTTTTCTACTTCGCGCACCTGTTCTTCTAAGGACATATTTCTATGAATAACACCCAAGCCTCCTTCCCGGGCCATAGCTATAGCCATTTTACTTTCAGTAACTGTATCCATAGCTGCAGAAATAAGTGGAATGTTCAATTTTATTTTAGGCGTAAGATAAGTACTTACATCTATATCCTTAGGTAAAACCTCGGAATAAGCTGGAACTAACAAAAGATCATCAAAAGTATAAGATTCGCTAATAATTTCAAGCATAACTTAGTTACTCCATTGTAAGAAAATTTATGAACTAATATTATATCTCTTTGCTAAAAAAAGTAAAGTTGCCTCTAAAATACCATAAGTACTAATTAAAATCTCATTTTTTTCAAAATAATTTAATACCTCCTCCAAAATTATCAATCCTGGTAGAGCAATGTCTTCTCTTCCCTCTTCCATCCCTTTCACACTTTTGATACGGGATAAAGGGTATTCACTTAGTTTAAGGATTATCTTTTTAAGCCTCTCTGTTGTGATTATGTGCCCATGAATTTTTTCTGGTTCAAATTTAATAAGTTGCAGGTCAATGCTTCCCATTAAACTTGCTGTGCCTCCTGTAGCAATTATCTTCTCAAAAAGGTCCTTTGGTAACCCTTTGAGCTGATCAGCCACATAATTCGTTAAGGATTGTAATACCCTTTTTGTTAAAGGATAGCGCAAATTGAAAAACTCTTTGAGCTGAATTGCTCCAATTTCAATACTTTTTACATCAATTCCTTTGCCTTCCTTAAAATAAATAAACTCGGTTGAGCCACCCCCAATATCTACTACTAAGAAATTATTTAAAGACAAACCTAACCTTTTTATACCATACAGAACTCCCTCAACGACCATGCGCCCTTCTTCTTCTGGCGACAAAATTTTAATAGAAAAAAAAGTTCTTTTTTCAATTTCCTTTAGCACCTCTTTAGCATTTTTTGCTTTTCTAAATACTGCTGTTCCTATTGCGTAAGTATCTACTATTTTATATTTTTCTAAGATTTCTTTAAATTTGTTTAAAGCTTTAATAGCCCTTTCCTTTGCCTCAAAACTAATATTTCCACTTTCTTGCAACCCCTCCCCTAATCGTACATTTTCTCTATAGGATTTATAAAAATTTACCTTTCCACCCTTTACTTTTCCAAGGATTAGTCTAAAAGTTTGGGTTCCTAAATCTAATCCAGCTATAAAAGGTGAATTTAGTAAGTCCTTAAATTCTTTCCCAATTTTAAAAACTACTCTAACCTTTGATGGCAAATAATATCTTTGTTTATTTTTAGGATTAACAAAAAAGTAAGATTTTGTCTTAGAAAACTCAAATCTACCAAAATTTCTCAATTATATACTTATACCCTTTTTAAGAGCTTTTTTCAAAATTTCAAAAAAATTTTCTACGATAAATTCAAGATCCT
>JBKBJB010000074.1:0-4962 GCA_046294055.1 Caldimicrobium sp. | reverse complement strand
TCTCGTTGGAATCCCTTTCCCTGCATCAACTCTTTGGAAAGTATAGGATAAATAGAGTTTAGGGAAAAATTCTGCTCTAACTATATTTTTCTGAAAGAAAAACTCTTCCTTTTGCTTTATAGCAATAGCTATTTGGGGATTAGCTTTGAGAGCCCTCTCTACCGCATCTCTTAGAGTTAAAACCTCTTTTGAATAACCAATACGACAATTAGCTAAGACAAAAAAAATAAACAAAATGAAATAAAAAAATGACTTTCTTTGCATAATTTTTGCTCAAATGTAAGTAATTACTTACAATATCACCAATTCCATTTTTGTCAATAAGATAAAAAAATTTAGCACCTTCTTGTGGCGCAAGTTTCGTTTTGATAACGCCAAGGGTTGTACAGTTTTTTTTTAAAACCCCAGTTACTCATCTTCTTTTTTTGAGGTTGACAAGTTAGGAAATTTAAAAATAATAATTTTTAAATAAAATATAGCTCAGGGAGTGTCCTATGGAAGAAAGCAAAAGAGAGATACCACCTGAGATTATAGAGCGAGTAAAAAAGCTCCGTGAAGAAATAGAATATCATAATTATCGCTATTATGTCTTGGACAGTCCTGTTATTTCAGATGCAGAATATGATGCTTTAATGCGAGAATTAAAAGAACTTGAGGCAACTTATCCGGAGTTAATTACACCTGATTCTCCTACTCAAAGAGTAGGCTTTAAACCAGCAGAAGGCTTCAAAGAAGTGCCTCATAAAGAGCCGATGTTATCTTTGGATGATGCGATGGAGGAGGAAGAGGTAAGAGAATTTGATAGAAGAATAAAAAGATTTCTAAACTTACCCGAGGATACCCCTATTGAATACACGGTTGAGCCTAAAATTGATGGTCTTGCAGTGGAGTTAGTATATGAAAATGGGGTGCTTACTGTAGCCTCAACAAGAGGGGATGGTTATGTGGGGGAGGAAGTAACTAACAATATAAAAACTATAAAAACATTGCCCCTTAGATTGAGAAAATTTGAAGAAGAGGCTCCTGATATACCTTCACGTATTGATATTAGAGGTGAAGTTTATTTAAATGTAGAAGAGTTCAAAAGAATAAATGAAGAACGAATTGCCAAAAAGGAATTGCCCTTTGCCAATCCCCGCAATGCTGCTGCAGGTTCTTTGCGCCAATTAGATCCTCAAATAACTGCAAAAAGAAAACTTGATATCTTTTGTTATGGAGTTGGTTATGTGGAAGGACATACTTTCAAAACACAGTGGGAAATTCTTCAAACTTTACCTAAATGGGGCTTAAAGATTAATCCTTTAGTTAAACTTGTCTCAAATATTGAAGAAGCTATAGCGTACCACAAACAAATAGAAAGTATGAGAAATACCCTCCCCTATGAAATTGATGGGGTGGTGATAAAGGTAAATGACCTTCAGCTTTGGGAAAAGTTAGGCACAAAGGCTCGTTCTCCAAGATATGCTTTGGCTTATAAATTTCTCCCTACTCAAGCTACAACCAAATTAAAAGATGTAGTTTTTCAAGTAGGACGTACTGGTGCAGTAACTCCAGTAGCTATCTTAGAGCCCGTTAAAATAGGAGGAGTTATAGTTGAAAGAGCTACCCTTCATAATGAAGATTTTATAAAAAATTTAGATGTTAAAATAGGCGATTATGTCTTAGTCCAGAGGGCAGGAGAGGTAATTCCAGAAATTGTTATGCCCATTAAAGAAAGAAGGACAGGTATTGAAAAAGATATTCATTTTCCCACTCATTGCCCTATATGTGGAACAAAGCTTGAAAAAAAAATAGGCGAGGCGGTTTGGAGATGTCCTAATAAAGCCTGTTATGCTCAAGGTGTAAGAAGACTTTTACATTTTGCCAGTAGAAATGCAATGAACATTGAAGGACTTGGAGATAGGGTTGCAAGAGACATGGTGGATAGAGGCCTTGTACAAGATCCATCAGATTTATATTACTTAAAAATAGAAAATTTTATGAAATTACCTGGCTTTGCTTATAAAAAAGCCAAAAACCTCTGGCAAGCCATCCAGAAAAGTAAAAAAACTACCCTAAGTAGGTTTATTTATGCGTTAGGAATTAGACATGTAGGGGAGGCTATGGCTCAACTCTTAGCTGAAAGGTTCAAATCCTTAGAAAAACTAACTCAAGCAACTATGTCAGACTTAGTAGCCATCCCAGGCATCGGTCCTGAAGCTGCGAGATCTATTGTAGACTTTTTTAAAGATGAAGAAAATAGAAAAATGATTCAAAGATTACTCGCTGCTGGTATCGAGTTTGTAGAAGAAACCAAAGAAGAAAAACTGCCACCAGTTTTTACCAATTTAACCTTTGTTTTTACAGGAGCCTTGGATAATTTTACACGAGAAGAAGCAAAAGAACTGGTTATAAAATTAGGGGGGAAGGTAACTGATTCTGTTTCTAAAAGCGTCTCTTATCTTGTTGTGGGAAAGGATCCTGGCTCAAAATATCAAAAAGCCCTTTCTTTAGGAATCCCCATTCTCTCAGAAGCAGAATTTTTGAATTTGTTAGAAGAAAAAGGGCTTTCTTTAGATAGAATAAAAGCTTCTCTTAAAAAAGAATCTACCCAAGTTCTAACGCCTCTTTTCCAAAGATAATCCTTCTCATTTCCTCCATAGTGCTTTGAGCTATCCCTTTAGCCTTTTTATTCCCTTCTTCAATAACCATCCACCAATCCTTTCTTATCTCTAAAGCAGCCCTTTTCTCCCAAAAAGGTGTAAGAACCTCTATAACCCTCTCTGCAAGTCTTTTTTTACATTCTATACAACCAAGCTGAGCAGCCTTGCAAGCATTAATCACTTCTTCTTTTTCTTCTCTCTTGTAAAAAAGTCTTATTAAATTAAAAGCTACACAACGATTTTCAGGATCTCCTGGATCACTCTTTCTTGGTCTCAAGGTATCAGTTACATAGGAAAGTATCTTTTTTCTTACTTCCTCAGGAGAATCCTTTAAATAAATTGCATTTCCATAGGATTTACTCATCTTTCTTCCATCGATCCCAGGAATTTTTGGCACTTCCGAAAGAATAGGCTCTGGTTCAACAAAAAAATTTACATTGTAGAGATAATTAAACCTCCTTGCAATCTCGCGACAGAGCTCTAAATGAGGCACTTGATCCAATCCTACAGGCACTTTTTTAGCTTTGTAAATAAGAATATCAGCTGCTTGAAGCACTGGATATCCTAAAAAACCATAGGTAGCTAAGTCTTTTCCTTGTATGTTCTGAAGCATATCTTTATAAGTAGGGTTCCTTTCAAGCCAGGAGACTGGAGTTATCATTCCAAGTAATAAATATAATTCAGCATGTTCCTTTATTTCTGATTGAACAAAAAGTGTTGATTTTTCAGGGTCTAATCCTGCTGCCATCCAATCTAATAATATTTCTCTGGTAAAACTTTTAATTTGCGTAGGATTCTCATATTCAGTAGTTAAACCATGCCAATCAGCAATAAAGTAGAAGCACTCATATTGATTCTGAAGGTTAATCCAGTTTTTTAAAACCCCCTCTAAATGACCTAAATGCAGGGCTCCAGTTGGTCTCATTCCACTAACAATTCGTTCAAGCTTCATACCTCTCTACCCTTTTATGAATTTACGAATCAGTTTTTTTGTCCTTTTCTTCTTTACCCTCCCCCGGAGAGAGAGGTGGACATGCTCAAGTAGGAATACCTACTTTAGGGAAAATATATCTGGTTAAAATTCCTAAAAAAATAAATAAGAGCACCAAAAGAATTATATCACCCATAAAGCCTCCCGTGCTATTACAAAACTTTTTTTAGTCTATTTTTTACTCTTTCCTTTCCTAAAAGCTTCATTACTTCAAACAAAGGGGGACTTACTGTTTTCCCTGTTAAAGCCACTCTTATAGCTTGTGCTAAATCTTTTAGTTTAATTCCTCTCCTTTCGGAAAATTTTCTAAAATAGTCTTCCATTTCTTTTTCGTCTTCAAAATTTAGGTTATCTATATCTTTTAATATCTCACTTAAAAGAGGTTTAAGTTCTGATGGAATATATTTAGCTAAAAGCTCTTCCATATAATTTAATTCTTCAACGAAGTAAAAATCAATCATTTCAGCCATCTCTTTTAGCGTCTTTGTTCTTACCTTGACACTTTCTATAACTTTTAAAAGATAGTTTTCATCGAATTTGTCTATGGGATAATTATATTGATATAAAAAAGGCTTAAGATACTTCAAAATTTTGGAAGAATCTAATGTTTTAAGCCAATAGGCATTAAAGGACATAAACTTTTCAGGGTCAAAGCGCGCTGGAGAAAGATTTATTCTCTTTAAATCAAATTTTTCAATTAACTCCTCAAGGGTAAAAAATTCTTGATCTCCATAGCCCCAGCCCAGTCTTGCCAAATAATTAATTACCGCCTCTGGAAGATATCCTTCCTCTCTATATTCCAAAATTGATTTCGCTCCATGTCTTTTAGAGAGCCTCGTGCCATCTGGCCCTAATACCATAGGTATATGGGCAAAAAAGGGTGGCTCAACTCCTAAACTCTGATAAATAATTAATTGTTTTGGTGTGTTTGATATGTGATCATCTCCACGAATTATATGAGTCACCCCCATAGTGATATCATCTATTACTACTGCAAATTGATAGGTAGGGGTGCCATCTGACCTGAGTATAATAAAATCATCTATCTCATCTGGAGGAAAAATAATCTTACCTCGTAACAAATCCTCAACCACGATCTCCGTATTATTAGGCACTTTAATTCTGAGAGCCCTTCCTGGTCCTGGTGGCAAATTTTTTTCCCTACAGGTTCCATCATAACGAGGTTTTAAGCCCCTCTCTAAAAGTTTTTTCTTTTTTTCTTCTAAAACTTCCTTAGAACATTCACAATAATAGGCTTTGCCTTCTTCATAAAGTTTATTGGCATATTCTTGATAAAGCTTTAGACGTTTACTTTGATAATAAGGTCCT